>JBJECR010000039.1:0-3966 GCA_051871275.1 Muribaculaceae bacterium
ACACGCCCTTTTAAGCACAAACAAACCTGCTCAATGACTGACAGCCTCATTTTTTGACATTTCTTAAGAAACAGGCTCTTAAATCCATACTGCAAAGTTAATAATTTATGTAAATAAAAAGGTAATACAAAATACATATTTCATAATAAAAAATAATATCGGAAATAAACTTGAAACTGATCCATAAAATTTATTTTCTTCTAACAATCTGAATCACAAATAATTATCACACAAACTAAAAAAATTATATATTTTTTTTGAAAAAAATTGTAGGAATACAAAAATATAGTTGTAATTTCGCAAAAGCAAAACTATAGAACAAAACAAAACTACAATATTTATGGTATTCAATTTTAGAATTGTATCAGACGAAGTGGATAATTTCCGCAGAGAAATTCAGATTGACGCAGATGCTACATTTTTAGACCTTAAAAATGCCATTTGTGATTCTGTGAATTACGACAAGAACCAGATGTGCTCTTTTTTCCTATGTGATGACAATTGGGAAAAAGAAAAAGAAATTACTCTGGAAGATATGGGTTCTGACTCAGATCAGGATGTTTACTTGATGGACGAAACAATACTGAGTGACTATATTGATGATGAAGGTCAGAGACTTATCTTTACTTTTGACTATCTCACAGATAGAAGTTTCTTTATTGAAATGAAAGAAATCATCACTCGCAAGCAGCTCAAAGATCCATTGTGCACCCTCTCCAAAGGTTTGCCGCCAAAACAGATTATGGATTTTGACGAGTATGAAGCTAAAGTTGATAAAAAAGCAAATGATACTTCTATTGAAGATTTAGGTGAAGAATTTTACGGCTCGGAAGGCTATAACGAAGATGAATTTGACGCCGAAGGATTTGATGAATTAACGTATAACGAATAATTAGCATCAAGAAATAAATTACAGTGTCCGTAAGTTTTTTATACGGACACTTTATTTGTATATAAGTGCAAAAATTTGTAACTTTGCAGTGCCTAAAAGAAGGCATAACAATTTAGAAATATTAAACAAATGATAAATCGCACATTAATAAGATTGAAAACAGTACAGATGTTGTATTCTTATTTCCTCACACATAAGGATTTTGAAATACAATCTGAACCGGCAAAGAACACCAAAGATTCAAAATCAGCATACGTGCTTTATCTTAACCTTTTGTTTACAATCCTCAAACTTTCCGGATATAAAGATTTACGAAGTTTTAATGCTACTGCCGCTATTGAAACTCCTCAGTTAGCAAAGATTTTACGTAACAACAGTGTTATCTGCGACAATATAAATAAAGCAGATTTTTCAATCTCCGGATTTGATTCTTTACATACGTACTTATTTAGTGCAATTATTAAATCCAAAGCATATAAGGACTTAAAAAGGAATAAAACTCCGCAAGTTGAAGATGAAAGTGCTTTTTGGATTGCGATTATTAATACTCTATTCGTAAAGGACTCAACAATTTTGGATGTAGCCTTGCAAGTACCGGGATTTACCCAGGTTGGATATCAAGATGCTATAAAAATGGTAACAGACACTTTGTCTTCTTGTAGTGATTCTGCAATGTCTTTGCCTATGGCAAGAAAAGCCCTTCAGGCATCACTTGAAAAGTCATACGAGCTTTACCATGCTCTCTTCCTTCTTATGGTGGAGATTACTCATGCACAAAATCAAAGATTGGAGGCCGCCAAAGACAAGTATTTGCCCACAGCAGAAGAGCTCAATCCGGATTTGAGATTCGTGGAAAATAAGTTTATACAGTCCATAGAGCAGAATGAGCAAATGGCTGAATACCTTAAAGACCACCCTATTTCTTGGAGCGGAGACATTTATTTGGTAAAGGAACTGCTGGACAATATCTTGAGCAGTGAAATATACGCTCGCTATATGAGTCTGCAAGGTGTTTCATACGCAGATGATTGTGAGTTATGGAGACAGATATTGAAAAACATCATTTTGCCATCGGATATGCTTGCAGAAACACTGGAAATGAAGTCTGTATATTGGAATGATGACATGGAAATAATGTCTACATTTGTTTCTAAAACAATAAAGCAATTTGCTGCAGCAGGAAGTGATTCGCCCGGTCTTTTACCAATGTACAAGGACGAAGAGGATGCTAATTTTGCCGAGGAACTTTTTACGGACACCGCAAAAAACCAGGATACTTATTTCAGCTATATAACTCGTTTTGTAAATAGTGAACAATGGGAAACAGAACGTATTCCACTTATGGATACAATCATCATTATGGTTATCATTTCCGAATTAGTGAATTTTCCATTGATTCCTCTGCCTGTAACAATTAACGAGTATATTGAGATAGCAAATAGATATAGTTCTCCAAAAAGCAGTATTTTTATCAATGGTATTATCACAAATATCATTAAAGCACTCAGAGAAGAGGGAAAAATTCAAAAATAATCGTTATATTTGCAAAAATTAATAATAAAGACAATACATAATGACAAACTTACTTATTTTACTCGAACCGGAAATTGCACAAGTAGCAGGAGAGGCAGCTCAAGCTGCAAATGATGCTGCTACACAAGAGTCTCAAGGTATTTTTGAAAGTATGGGACCAATTTTTATGCTTTTACTGTTTGTGGCATTTATCTATTTCTTTATGATACGCCCACAACAAAAACAACAGAAAGAAATACGCAAATTCCGCGAATCCCTTGCTGTTGGTGACAAAGTTATTACAGCCGGAGGTATTTATGGTACTATTGAAGCTATCAAGGAGACTTATTTCATCCTTGAAATTGGCGACAAAGTAAAAATCCGTATAGACAAAGGTTCTGTTTATCAATCTCCGGAATCTGCACAAGAAGCAATTAACCAGAAATAATAGCTTTTTTGCAATTTTATAAACCTATCAAGGGTACGCGAAAGTTTATTGATGACGTTTGCGTATCCTTTTTCGTATAATAATGATGAATATTTCTCAATTTCGCGAAAATATAACCGCGTGGATTACATCCGCCACCGGAAAAAACATTTTGATATACCTCATTTTTGTTGTGGTATCATCCTTATTTTGGTTGTTGATGTCGCTTAACGATGAAGTTCAGAAAGAATTAGCTATTCCACTAAAAATAGAAGGATTGCCGGGAAACGTCACACTTTTGAGAAATTCGCCTATTGTTTTGGATGTAACTGTACAAAGCAAAGGAAGTTCACTAATCAAATACGATTTTGGCAAAGAAGCAAACATTATATTCACTTACAATGAGATAAAAAGTTCCGGCAATAGACTGAAAATCACAAATCAGCAACTTCAATCCGCTTTACATTCAATTTTTGGGCAAGGTCAATTGGTTACGTTTAAGCCGGATTCAATTATAGTTCCTTTCACCACGTTACCACCTCACAAAGTACCGGTAGAAATAGACTATAAAAACATAAGCACTCAACCACAATATGTAATTTCAAATATAATCGTTAGCCCGGATTCGGTAAATCTTTACTCACAAGAGAATTTAACTGATAAAGTATCTTATATCTCTACTGAAAAAATTTCCGTAAAAAATCTTTCTGATACAACAGTTCTTCAAGCAAAAATAATTACGCCGTCAGGTATAATGTCTGAGATAGAAACAGTTGACGTAAAAATATGCGTTGTTCCCCTTATTACCGGACATAAAAATGTATCAATCAGCACTATAAATATACCTGTCGGTAGAAAACTGGTATTATTCCCATCCTCTGTTGAAGTTTCTTATTTAATACCTCTTGACTATTATAAGACAGACAAAGTTCAGTTGGATATCTGTGCCGATTATGAAAGCAGAAACAGCATAACATCCAAGATACCACTCAGCATAGTTTCAAACTCTTCTGTAATGAAAAATATTTCATTATCCGCAGATAGTGTTGAATACTTGATAGAATAAGAAAATCATGTCTAAATTAAGAGCCTGTTTCATAAGAAATGTTAAAAAATGAGGCTGTCAGTCATTGAG
>JBJECR010000040.1:0-18036 GCA_051871275.1 Muribaculaceae bacterium
CCAATTGAAAATCAGATGTGATTTTTTTCAAGCCCTATAAAGCGACGAAGTCAGGTGCTCGGGCAGCCTTTTTTTATATTATAGCCTGTTTATACAGACTCTATATATTTTTTGTAGCTTCTGAAAGGCGTTTTGCCGCTGTATCTCTGTTTAGACGGTATTTCGGAAAAAATTGCGAGGTATTTATCACAAAATCCGTTTCGCAACCTGTTTCCACACACCCTGCCATCACTATTACTTTAACTCCGAGCCTTGCCGCATCTTCCATTATTCGTCCTACCACTTTTCCGCGAGTTGATTGGCGGTCAAAACGTCCTTCTCCCGTGATAATCAAGTCCGGGGCAGGGTTAAAAAATCCGTATTTTTCTATCACTGCTTCTGCTCCAAGTCTTCCGCTTGCTTTCAGCACACCGTTCAGAGCAAAGCCAAGTCCGCCTGCAGCACCACCGTATCGGCACTCAAAATTCGGCGTGATATTCCATTGAACAGAGGTTAAGTGACGTATATTCTCCTCTATCACAGCTATTTCGCTGCTGCGAACACCCTTTTGCGGTGCAAAAAGCAGCATATTGTAGCCGTCATCGGAAATAAGCGGCACATCTACGTCGCTTAGAAAAGATAAGCGGCACTTTTTTATATTTTCAGAAGTGCCGTTTTTGGCAGTCGTGCAGTTTTTTTGTTGTTCTTTCACGAAAGCACCGCAATTTAGCAAACTTTCCGGCACCGCTATTTTAGTGATTTTTCTGATATTTAGAGGTGTGACAGGGCAGGTGAGGGGACTGTTTCCTGAATAAATTTCACAGCCAAGACCTTGCAGAAATCCGATACCGCAATCCACGGTAGCAGTTCCACCTATGCAAACTGTCACGTTTTCAGCTGTTTGTAGGATTTCTTTCACCACTTTCCCCAAAGGGAAACTTGAGGACTGCATAGGCTCAGGCTCGGAAAGCGTTTTTTGCAGACCTATCACGGCAGAACTGTCAATAATAGCATTTTTGCCGTCGCCGCTTATGAAATACTCTGCTGTAATATCCTCAAATTTAGCATTTTGGCAATGAATTTCACGGCGGTTCATGTTGCACATCGCTGCAATCACTGCTGCTGTTCCTTCTCCTCCGTCTGCCATAGGGCAAGAGACAATTTCCGCATCTGCATAGCGTTTCCGGAGGCTTTCCGCTATTATTTCGCAAGCCTCGGAGGCGGAAAGCGTACCCTTGAATTTGTCCGTAGCAACGATTATTCTCATTTGCTTGATTCTCCACTATTTGTGGAAGACTATGTGCCTGAAAAAATAAGCCGTTAGAATTACTGAACGTCGTAATAGAGGAAACGTTTTATAGATTTTTTAGGCGTTTTTTCAAATTCCTCCGCCATGATTTTTATGGAAGAAATTTGCTCGTATGCAGCCACAATCTTGTTCAGCTCTTTGCGGTTTTCTTCCATTTTCACCAAAAATTCTTCATCGCTGAGTCCTGCGTTATCCACTTCTTCCGCATCCGGATATACGAGTGCTATAAGTCCGCCACCACGCTGAATTACAAGGCTTTCCGAAACAAAAGGCATATTGTTCAACTTTGCCTCTATTTCTTCCGGATAGATGTTTTGCCCGCTCGCACTGAGTATCATAGTTTTTGAGCGACCCTTTATAAACAGTGTGCCGTCAGGTGTGCGGATACCCATATCACCGGTGTGGAGCCAGCCCTCGGAGTCAATTACGGAAGCCGTGGCTTTTTCGTTTTTGTAGTAGCCGGTCATCACGTTTTGACCGCGTACGCAGATTTCTCCGGGGATATTTTCCGGGTCCGGACTGTCTATTTTGCTTTCCATAATTCCAGGCAGAGTGCGACCGCAAGACGTAGGAATAAAATCTTTATAGTGAGTATAGCTGATAAGCGGAGCACATTCCGTCATACCGTAACCCACTGTAAACGGGAATTGTATCTTGTGGAGGAATTCTTCCACTTCCGCATTCATAGGTGCACCGCCGATTATTATCTCCTCAAACTGTCCGCCGAATGCTTCCACGAGTTTGTTGCGGATTTTTGAATACACCACTTGGTCCAGGTATGGGATAGCGAGCACCCAGCGGATGTGTTTCTTCGTAATCATCGGCACAATTTGCTTGCGATACACCTTTTCCAGAATCAGCGGTACGCTGATAATCAGGTTGGGGCGTATTTCCGCCATTGCTTTGAGCAGAAGTTTCGGTGCAGGCGTTTTGCCGAAGATTGTGAGGTGTGCACCTTCTGCGAGCGGCACGAGCATGTCAAAAGCACAGCCGTAAGCATGTGCAAGAGGCAGAAACGAGAGGCAGTTTTGTCCTGCACGGTACAGCTCTTCGTTCATGCCAAAAACAATATTTCCGGCGAGGTTGTCGTATGTGAGCATTACGCCCTTGGAGAAACCTGTTGTGCCGGAGGTATAGTTTATCAGTGCTATTTCGTGTTTGTCGCGAGATTCATATACAATATCTTTTTCTGTAAATTCGCCCGGGTATTCTTTGTGGAAATCGGCATCAAGATTGTCAAAAGGATTTGTGCCACCGAAAGCATCTTCTTTTTTGTCAAGCAGAGAATAGTCGTCAAGCGAGAATACTGCCTGAATATTTACGAGGTCCGCAAATTCTATTGCATCGTAAATGGAATTATGCACGAAAAGGATTTTTGCATCCGAGTGATTTATGATGTGTGTGGCATCTTGCGGATTGAAGTCGCTGAGGATAGGTACGATAATGCTGCCGTAGGTCAGCGAACTGAAGAAAACGGTTATCCACTTTGGCGTGTTTTTGCCGAGTAGGGCTATTTTGTCACCTTTTTTTATACCTGCCTTATGGAAAAGCAAGTGGAATTTTGCAATTTCTGCGGCAAATTCGCCGTAACTGAGGTTCTCGTCTGTGCCGTAGAGTGAGAGTGCCGGCAGAGAAAAGTGTTTGCGAAAACTTTTCTCGTATATTTTTATTACATCTTGGTCCATTAGACTAAGGTCACTATATTTTCCCATCTGAAGAAACTAAAATATTTATAATAAGTCTAAATATCTGCAAAGTTAATAAATATTTCCTTTTTTGTGCCAAAATGTACCTGAAATGTAATAGCATTTCAGCGATATTGACTATTTTTGCACTTAAAATGAAAATATCGCTTTCCAAAATATTGACTCGCAAAGTTACCAAACGCATTGATGCCACTGTGAGGAGTATTCTCCTTGTGGTGTCCGTGCTGCTTTTTGGCGCTATCGTGATTGACTACGGTTTCACGCTCACGGAGTCTGAAACACAGCTCATTTACGATGTATATAAAATTGCGTGGTGGTGTTTTTTCTTGGATTTCTTTGGCAGGCTTGTCATACAGTGGTTTGAAATTCGGCGTAAAGCAATGGTTATCACCACGATAATAGGCATTTGTCTCTTGCTGTCCGCTTTGCCCAGACTTTTTCCAGGCTTGGGTGATAATCCGCTGTTCTCATGGCTCTGGTGGCTTTTTAGCCATAAGTATTTTATAATCAGCCTGCTGGGAGTGCTTTCCGTACTGAATATTTCCAAAGCGATAGTGGAATTTATCAGTCAAAACACAAATCCTGCCATGCTTCTTGCCGTGGCGTTTCTGATAGTGATTTTTGTGGGTGCGATACTCCTGATGTTGCCTCGTTCGCTTGCTGAAGGTCAGAGCATTAAGATTATAGACGCCCTGTTTATATCTACAAGTGCCGTTTGCGTCACGGGACTTACTACAATTGACGTGCCAACCACTTTTTCACTTGAGGGACAGATAATTATAATGCTGCTTATCCAGATTGGCGGCTTGGGCGTGATGACAATTACAAGCTTTTTTGCCGTGTTTTTTATGGGAAACAGTAGCCTGCAAAATCGTTTCGCACTCCGCGACATGATTGGCTCCGGCAGCTTCAGTTCTCTCATTTCCACTCTCCTTTACATCCTCAGTTTTACTTTTGTGATAGAACTCATAGGAGCGGCGGCAATATGGCTTGACGTTCACGGCACACTCGGCAAAAGTCTCCCGGATGAAATCTTTTTCTGCATATTTCACTCAATATCAGCTTTTTGCAATGCAGGAATATCAAATCACCCGGAATCCCTCGGATATTTCGCAGCACACGGTCACAGACTTCTTTTTGTGTGCCTCACGCTCCTCATAATCCTTGGAGGAATCGGTTTTCCTATACTTGTGAACCTTAAGAATGTACTTTTCCACAACTTGAAGCGTACTTTTCACCGCTTTATTTTGCGAGACAATTCCATTCCGCGATATAATCACTTGACAAATATAAACACTAAAATCGTGCTGTCCGCCACGCTTTTCCTTATCATTGCCGGCTCCCTGGTGCTGGGAATGCTTGAGTGGAATTTTTCTTTCCGGGATATGAGTGTGACGGATAAGATAATTCACTCCATTTTTAATGCCGTGGCACCGCGTACTGCCGGTTTTAGCAGTATAAACCTGGCGTCTCTATCGCTCCTCTCGCTTATGGCATACACCATTTTGATGTGGATAGGTGGTGCATCGCAATCCACAGCCGGTGGTATTAAAGTGAATACTATAGCTGTAGCGATAGCGAATTTTATAGCCGTAATCCGCGGACGTGAGGCGGTTACGATGTTTAATCGCGAGATTTCACCGGAATCCGTCCGTCGTGCACTTGCCACTATTTTCGGCTCGCTGATAGTGATAACGGCTACATTTGTAACACTTGTGGTGATTGAGCCGCATTTGTCGCCTAAGGCATTGCTTTTTGAAACAATCTCCGCCGTGAGCACCGTAGGCTCCTCTCTTGGTATCACGGCATCGCTGTGCATGACGTCTAAAGTGCTGATAACCATACTGATGTTTGTGGGACGCGTGGGATTGCTGACGGTGATAACGAGTATTTTCCGCCGGGCGGATGCTCCAAAGTACAGATTACCAAAAGATAACGTAATTATAAACTAAAAAATATATGAAATACCTGATTATAGGACTTGGCAATGTGGGTCGCACCCTTGCCGAACAGCTCACGGATATGGGACACGACGTTATTGGCGTGGATACTAACGAATATCGTATCGATGCCGTTAAGGATCGCATTTCCATTGCATATATTATGGATGCCACTCAGCCGGAATCTCTGGCGGAACTACCTCTTGATGAGATAGATACCGCTATTGTGGCTGTGGGGCAGAGTATGGAGCAGAGCTTGCGTTCCGTGGCTGCACTCAAGCAACTTAAGGTTCAGAGAATTTATGCTCGCGCTTTGGACAGCGTGCACCGTGCAGTACTTAAAGCTATGGATATCAGTTGCATTTTCACTCCGGAAACATACGCCGCACGACTTTTTGCGGAAAAATTCACTTCCGACATAAAGGAAGACCTTATATAATATATATCCTCTGCAAGAAATTGGCAAATTTTGCCAAAATCCTTTGAATATCCGAAAAAATAGCGTAACTTTGCGGAAATTACCTTAATGTGCTTTAGAAAACAGCAAATTTATTACCGAAATCTATATCAAATTATTAACATTTTTCATATCATAAACCCAAACATGAGAAAACTTATTACTCTCTTCATGATGGCGATGCTCTTCGCCTCATTCAGTAATGCTCAGGTGATTACTACTTCACCGGCTATCTTGCAGGAAGAAAGTCAAAATGTTGTCCTCACTTTCCACGCAGACCAGTGTGGTGTGACTGCACTCCAAAATCTCCCTTCTTCTACTGCTCTTTATGTTCACACAGGTGTTGTTACAGACAAAAGTAACGGCGGCTGGAAATACGTTGTTACCGACTGGGGTACAAACAACTCTGCGAACAAACTTACTTACGTTTCTAAAAACACTTACACTTTCAATGTGGGCAATATCCGCACTTTCTACGGTGTGCCTTCAGGTGAAAAAATCCTTAAACTCTGCTTTATAGCTCGTACTGCTGCAGGTGACGTGCAGACTAAAGACCTCTTTGTTGATGTTCAGGAAAGCGGATTCCAACTCGCACTTAATTCCGACGCCACTTCTTACGTTATCAGCGGTACTACTACTATCAACTTCACCGTAAACACTTCTCAGAACGCAAACATCACGCTTTCCGTTGATGGTACTCAGGTGGCTTCTGCAAGCAGTGCTATGGAACTCAAAAAAGCTTATACTTTCAGCAACCGCGGTTACTACAAGGTGGAAGCAACTGCTACTAACGGCACTACTACTCTCACAAAATCCGTTACTGTTGCTTACCCGAACCCGTCTCCACAAGCAAACTACCCCGGCGGTGTGCCTAAAATGGGTGCTGTGAAAAATGCTGACGGAACGGTTACTTTCTGTCTCGCTGCTCCAAACAAGTCTTCCGTTATCCTTATCCCTTCTTGGGACAACTACGAAACCCTTGATAAAAACGTGATGAGCTATCAGGACTACAACGGTTATCGCTATTTCTGGACTACCGTTTCAGGTCTTGACAACACTACAGCTTATCCTTATTATTACCTCGTTGATGGTGTAACTAAAGTTGGTGACCCTTACGCTCACCTCGTTCTTGACCCCTACAACGACAAATGGATGCCTTCCGACGTTTATCCGGACAAACCTGTCTATCCTTACGACAAGTTTGACGATGTGATGCTCGCTGTTTATCAAGGCAACCTTGACGACTATAACTTCAGCAAATTCACAATTCCGGACCATAAAAACCTCATCATCTATGAAATGCTCCTCCGTGATTTCACAGGTGAAAACAATGAAGACGGCACAGGCTCCGGTACAGGTACTCTCGCTCTCGCTATGGAACGCTTGGATCACATCTTCAATATGGGTGTGAACTGTATCGAACTTATGCCTATCATGGAATTTAACGGTAACAACTCTTGGGGTTACAACACAAACTTCTATATGGCTCCGGACAAAATCTACGGTTCTCCTAAAGAATTCAAGGATTTCGTGGAAACTTGCCATAAACACGGAGTGGCTGTAGTGCTTGATATCGTGTTTAACCAGAGCGACGGTCTCCACCCTTGGTACCAAATGTACCCTATCGCTTCAAACCCATTCTACAACGAAAACGCTCCTCACGCTTACAGCGTACTTAACGACTGGAACCAAAACAATCCTCTCGTTCAGCAGCAGTGGAAAGATGCTATCACATACTGGATGACTGCGTACAACGTTGACGGTTTCCGCTTCGACCTCGTGAAAGGTCTTGGTGACAACAATAGCTACGGCAGCGGTACAGACTCTTACAACAGCAGCCGTGTGGCTCGTATGAAAACTCTACACGCCGCTATCAAGGCTGTGAAACCTAACGGTATTCATATCAACGAAAACCTTGCAGGCGACCAGGAAGAAAACGAAATGGCTGCCGACGGTCAGCTCAACTGGAGCAACATCAACGGCGACTGCGGTAACTACGCTAAGGTTGCAGGTACAGGAAACTCTTCAACTATGTCCGGCTTCTTCTCTCCGTACTGGAACCGCACTCAGTTCTCTACTGTTTCTTACGCTGAAAGCCACGACGAAGAACGTATCGGTTACACCGGTTCTACTCACGCTACACTCAAAAACAAAGTGGATTTCCTCACTCGCCGTCTCGGTTCTATCGCTGCTACTATGCTCATGACTCCGGGTCCGAAGATGATTTGGCAGTTCGCTGAAGTTGGTGCGGACCAAAGCACTAAGAACAGCTCCGGCAACGATACATCTCCAAAACGTGTTCTCTGGGATTACCTTGATAACTCTTATCGTGCAGCCCTCTATCAGAACTATTGCGAACTCGTGGGTATCCGCACTTGCAACTTTGACCTCTTCTGCAATGCAAACCTCGATTCTCGTGAAACTACTTACTATGTTCGCAGCGGTTTCGCAGACAATATGACTTCTGCAAGAAATATCGTCCTCCACTATGGCTCTCAGGAAATTGCAGTGCTTATCAACCCGGCACTTAGCGGCAACAAAACCGTTACTGCAAACGTCTCTTTGATTAGCAGCAGCAACAGTGTTGTTCTCTCTAAATCTCAGGGCGTTACCACTACTCCTACTTACGGCTCAGGCACAGTGACTATGACCGTTCCGGCAAACTCTTACGTTGTTATCGGTACTACAAACATTGCCGGTGTTGAAGACGTGATTGCAGACGAAGTTGGTGGCAGCAAAGTGACGGTTACAGGTGGTGACGGCGAAATCGTTATCAACGGTGAATACGATAACTGCAGCGTTTACACTCTCTCCGGTCAGCGTCTCAGCTCACTCAATGTTCCTGCAGGTCTTTACATCGTAAAGGTTGACGGTGAAACATTCAAAGTTGTAGTAAGATAATAATCACTGCTACCCGGGGTAGCAGAAATCCCTCTATCAAAAATTGGCATGGTCGTATATGACCTTGCCAATTTTTGCTTTTTATAGGCGAGAAGTCACTGTTTTTTTACATAAAATGCAAAAAAAATAAAAAAAATTTTGCAGTTCCATAAAAACGTAGTACCTTTGGGCTATAATAAGCAATTATAGCTAATACCCATTAGGATATCCAAATTTTTTATTAACTAAAACAATATTAACATGAAAAAACAATTACGCAATCTTGCTCTTGCATCTGCTCTTTTAACTGCAGGTGCTGCATTTGCAGGTGCTCCGGTTCTTGAAGAACAATGGAGTGCTAATGTTACGGCTGCAGCTCGCTATGCTACAATCTATGACGGCAAAGCTTATTTTGTTGACAATTCTAAAACAGGTGAAGTTGTCGGTGAGGATGGCTCAACAACAGAAGTTTACACAACTGTTGTCTATAGCCTTGATAAAGATGGCAATAAAACTGAAATTTTGCAGAAAGAAAATGTGCAAGCTGTTTCTTTAGGCATCGACCAAGCAGGAAATATTCTCCTTAAAAATGGTACTATTTTCCACGCTTCAACAACATCTTACCAGTACATAATCTTTGCACGTCAGGAAGATGGCTCTTATGTAGAACAGCCGTTAGTAAGCTTTGATGAAGCTTCTACCGCAGACCCGATTACTAAGGGTGACGTAATCCCTGCATTCCGTTCTGAAGTTTTCGGACAAATTATCGGTGACGTAATGAGTGAAGAAGGTGCAATTATGTATGTTGCTGGATATGCAGATAATCCATATACTTACACTTTATTCTTCCAGAATGGAGCAAAAGGCGATTACTCTGTTTTAGACCCGCAAGACGGTCTTTACAATGCGAAATCTTCTGTTTCAACAGACGGTGATAACATCACATTTGCACAGCCTATTTACAGCAATATGACAGAAGTTTATGAAGCTATTGATAATGGAGAAAAAATTCAAGATAGCTTCGTTCAGCGTAAACGTGGAAATGGCGGTAAAGTGCAATATATTAATGCAGATGGAGAATTTGATGTACTCGTAACATCTGATTCATTTTCAACAGCAGGTCTCGCTTACTTTAAACTCGACAAGGTAGCATACGTGGTTGTGCCTGATAACAATAATAGCGGTCTTGGTCATCCAAACAATTTCCAAGTAGTTCGTGTTTCAGACGGTGCCGTTGTGGGTAGAACTTCTTTCACACATGTAACTGCAGGTTCAGGACAATGCGGTTATTCTGTAGAAGTTGTTGACGAAAAAACTGTAAACATTCTTAGTGCAGTTCCGGGTGTGAATATTAATGTTGCTACAGTTACTTTAAAACCTGTTGTTTACTTTGATAACACAGAGGCAGGTTGGGAACATGTTTATGCTTACTGCTGGAATGCTGAAAGCAACAATACATGGCCTGGTGTAGAAATTACTGAAATCGCTGAAGATGGAACTTACCAATTTGTAGGTTTTGATGAAGCATACGAAAACATCATCTTCAACAATGGTGGTAACGGTGAACAAACTGCTGACTTCCAACTCATTCAGGATCAAGTTTACGGTCTCTACTATCCGCATATTTACCTCATTGGTAATCTCCCCGATGCTATTTGGAATCCGGGATTTACAAGTGCTGAACTCTCTTATGTGGGCAATGGCGTTTATGAAATTGACAACGTAACTTTCGCTGAATCAAGTGAAGGCAGCAACACTGCTTACTTCTCATTCATCACTGCTGCAGGTTCTTGGCCTACTGTTGAAGCATACGACCGTATCGGTGCTGAAAATGCTGACGAAGCAATTGAAAGTCAAGCAAATGTTTCTATCCAGAAAGTCACTGCAAACTCTTGGAAACTTGATGCTTACGAAGTAGAAGATGGTGTTCAGTTTAACTACATCTATAAATTAACTCTTGACGTAGTTAACAAAACTCTCACTGTAGGCAAGACTTCAGGTGTTAAAGCTATCAACGTTGATGCTAACGCTCCTGCTGTTTACTACAACCTCCAGGGTGTTCAAGTTGAAAACCCACAAAACGGTCTCTTCATCGTTAAACGTGGCAACAAAGTTTCTAAAGAAGTTATCCTCTAATTTCTTAGACATATAACATTATAAAAAGGCGACCTCGCAAGGGGTCGCCTTTTTGCTTTTAGCCCAATTAGCCGAATTAGCCCAATTTTCCCGGTTCTCCCAATTTTCTCAATTTTCCCAATTCTCCTGTTTCCCCGGTTTTCAGCAAAATTTTGCAGAAAAATGAAAAAAAACATCAAAAGCGAGCATAATCCCGATATTTTTCCCTAACTTTGGCATTTTAATTGGTAAAAGAGATGGCAGAAACGTATTTTACTGATGAAGAACGCAGAATATTCCGCGAAATGTTCCGCAGCCTTGCACGCCTATCACATGATATAGGTGAGCCGGGCGACTTGCGTGCTGTGATTCGCAGTATCCGCAGCAGCATTAACGAGGGATTTTACAAACGTGACAGATACGGCATAAATCCCCTGATTCATGCCATGACTACCGCCACTACTCTTGCGGAAAAACTTAGTCCGGATCGTAACATGATACTCGCTATCCTGCTCACTCCGGCTGTGGCATCAAACCATATCACACTGGAAAAACTTCAGGAAAAATGGGGTGACGACATTGCAAAACTCGTAAAAGGACTTATCAAAATCACTTCGCTTTATAGTCACCGTCAGGCTGTGGAAAGTGACAATTTCCGCCGTCTGCTGATGACCTTTGCAGATGATATCCGTGTCATTATTATAATGATTGTGGATCGTCTCGTGCTTATGCACCGCATAAACCACCACCCGAACGCATCTTTTGTGCAAGACGTGGCTTACGAGTCAAACTACCTCTATGCTCCTCTCGCACACCGCCTCGGACTTTATGCCATAAAGAGCGAACTGGAAGATATGTCGCTCAAATACACGAATCGTGAGGTATATTCTTCCATCGCACACCAGCTCGCGGAGAAAAAGGCTGAACGTGAGGAATATATAGCTAATTTTATTGCTCCGCTCAAGAAAAAACTTCAGGAATCAGGACTGAAATTCGATATCAAAGGTCGCACTAAATCCATCTATTCCATCTGGAACAAGATGCAGAAACAATCTAACGACATTGACAAAATTTACGACCTTTTTGCTATCCGCATCATCATTGATTCCGACGACGACCACACGGCGGAGGTGCGTGACTGCTGGCTGGCGTATTCCATTGTTACGGATATGTATCTGCCTAATCTTGACCGACTTAAGGACTGGGTGACTAAACCTAAAAGCAACGGATATGAGTCGCTTCATATCACCGTTTATGGCTCGGACAGCCGCTGGGTGGAAGTGCAGATTCGTACTCGTCGCATGGACCTGATTGCGGAAAAGGGACTTGCCGCACACTGGAAATACAAGGGCATACAAAGTGAGAATAACCTTGATGCCTGGATAAATAATATTCGTGACATCCTGGAAGCTGCCAAAACCGGTCCTTTCGAGTTGATACGAAACTTCAAAATGGACATTTATTCAAAAGAAGTGTTCGTATTCACTCCAAAAGGTGACCTCTACAAACTTCCGCAAGGTGCCACTATCGTGGATTTTGCATTCCACATTCATTCAGACCTCGGTTGCAAATGCACGGGAGCGAAAGTTGACGGTAAAAACAAGAAACTGAACTATGTGCTGCAGAGTGGTGACACTGTGGAAATTCTCACGTCAAACAATCAGCAACCAAAACTCGACTGGCTCACCTTTGCTATCACATCTAAGGCAAGAAACAAGATTCGCCAGTCCGTAAAAGACGAGGAGAATCGCACTGCGGAAATTGCTAAGGAACTGCTCTATCGTCGCTTCAAAAACCGTAAAATCGAGGTGGAGGAGAGTCCGCTGATGAGGCTCATCAAAAAACTTGGGTATAAAACCGTAACGGACTTTTACTTAGCTATTTACAATGAGTCGCTCGACGTAAACCGCGTACTTGATGCCTACATCGCACTCACTGCGGAAGGCACTCAGCAGGAAGATGCGGCACCCGCAGATGCCTTTGTCCTGATAAAGAAAGATGACGACATCTTTGAACGTGAAAAAGGCAAAAACAGTGAAGTTTTCGAGATAGGCGATGGTACCGTGAAAGGCGTGAAATACACCCTCGCGAAGTGTTGCAATCCTATTTTCGGCGACAAAGTTTTCGGTTTTGTGTCCTCGGAAGGCTCTATCAAAATCCACCGTGACGACTGCCCGAATGCGGAGCACCTCAAAAGCAGATTTGAGTACCGTATTATCAATGTGAAGTGGAAAGGTACGGACAGCAGTATGGAATCCGTGGTGCTGCGTGTAACCGGACGCGACGACCGCGGTGTGGTTCAGCAACTCAGTTCTATCATAAACAAGTCCAAAACCGCTACCCTCCGCAGTGTGGCTATAAATTCCCTCGGAGGCACGTTTATGGGTACTCTCGGACTACTCTCTACAGACAAAGAAAAATTGCCGCAGCTTATCCGTAAACTCGGTGAGGTGAAAGGCGTGTATAAAATAACTCGTGAAGGCAAAAATGACTCTCAAGATGAAGCATAATTTTTATTTCTCTATCATAGCACTTTTAGTGCTCCTTACCGCTTGTGGTAAATCCGAATCACAAGCAAATGCGGAAGACCTTCTCTGTCAGGCAGAAACGGCTCTACAGGCTAAAAACACCGTTCTCGCAAAAACGCTCATAGACAGCATAAACTCTGCATATAGGGCTGAAACGGCTGTCAGAAAACAGGCAAATCTGCTCATGACGCGTGTGATAGAATGTGAAACGCAGATTGAAATCACTTCTACAGACAGCCTTATGGCATGGTATGCGGACCGACATAATACGCTGAAAGAGAAGATGAAACTCATAAACGACCCGCAACTCGTGGAACCGTACTATGTGGCTAAAGCCGCTTATAAACAGGACTTTGTGAACACTACCGGCATCCAGGCTCGTGTTGATGAAATAGGGCAGTTTTACGTTGTTTCATCGCTCAAAGGTAACACCATCCGCCATACGTCTGTCACCATCACTATCAATGGCAAAAGTGCCACTACGGCAGACGTTCCTCGCGGCTCTGATGCAAATTTTGCCATTGAAGGCTCGGAACTCGTCACTTACCTTATGGCTCAATGCGACACTATCGGCAAATTTGCTGCGGAAAATCGCGGAGAAATGGGTAAACTCACTTTTAACGGCACTAAAAAGCACAGCATACAGATGTCTCCGGCTCAAATAGCCGCTATTGCAGATGCATACGAGTTTTCTCAGTCTATTGTGCAGTCCCGTGAACTTGCCATAAAACTTGAAATGCTGGAAAGAAAATTGCAGCTTTCTCGTGACCAAATTGCAAGACAAACACCGGAAGAATAAGCCTCTCTAAGTACCTGTTTTGCAAATAATTATGTTTGCAGACTTTTTCCCTCGGATTCAATATGCTCTAATCAATTACAATTGCGAGAATGGACACTTGCTCTGCCATAAATGAGGACTTTTTTGCCTTTGTGGCAAAGCATGCCGGTGAAGACCCGCTGAAACTGAGGCTTAAATTCAAGCCGCAGGCGGGCGATGCTATAGACCTTGCCATTACTCACTTGCAATGTCTCCAAAAAGCAGGTAAAAAATTTACTGATGAGTCCGGAAAATCCGTGGCACCCGAAGTGTTGCTCTCACCGCTGTCCATCGAGCAAGCGAGTAGTGCGGAAATTGCCTCTTTCCATGCCTCATTGATGCCGCAGGGCGGAAAAGTGATGGACATGACCTGCGGACTGGGTATTGATACCCTCGCTTTTGCCACTATGCGTGGTTGCACTGTCACCACTTGCGAGATGAATCCGCTCCATGCCGATGCTGCTGAATATAATTTCCGTAACTATCCTCATATAAGAGTGATAAAGGGCGACAGTACCGTGTTTTTAGCGGAAACAAATTGCAGTTTTGATGCCATTTTTATAGATCCTGCCAGACGCGACTCCTCCGGTGGCAGAGTGTATAATATTCATGATTGCACGCCGGACGTGGCGGAAATTATGCCGACAATGAAAAGCAGGGCAGACAAAATCGTGATAAAACTCTCGCCTATGCTTGACGTGACGCAGACAGTCCGTGACCTTGCACCTACGGAAATTTTTGCCGTGCAGGGTGGGGGAGAGTGCAAGGAGTTGCTTGCCGTAATTAATTGTAAACGAGATAATTGCGATGCGAAAATCACTATTGTTAGCGGTGAAAAACGTTTTTCGTTTACTCAAACGGAGGAGGCTTCCGCAATAGCGGCATACGGCACCCCCGAGCAGGGTGATTACCTTTACGAACCTTGTGCAGCAGCCATGAAAGCCGCACCGTTCAGACTTCTGTCGGGGCGTTTTTCAATCCAAAAACTTCACCCGAACACGCATCTTTATTTCTCAAAACAGTCCGTGATCGATTTTCCGGGCAAAAAATACGAAGTGGTGGACGTCATAGACTTTTCATCCTCGGAAATCAAGAATTTTGCAAAAAAATATCCTTGCCTGAACGTGGCGGTACGCAATTTCATCCTCACTGCCGATGTCCTTGCCAAAAAGCTGAAAGTTAAATCCGGCGGAAACCTCAAAGCCTTTGGTGTTACTCTGCACGACGGCTCCCGAAAAATTATTATCGGAAAATAACCGGAAAATTTTGCTAAGTCAATAAAAATGAGTACCTTTGCAAGCCGATTTTATCCAAAATAAGTAATCGGGCATGCCATGCATTTGCTTTTGGCCGAGTTAAGTGTGTGGTAATGACCAAGTTAAATTAACTATTAAACAAACATTTGAAGTGGATACTTTAAGTTACAAAACATCTTATCCTAACGCACAAAGCGTAGAGCGTAAATGGTATGTAATAGACGCTACAGACCAAGTTCTTGGTCGCCTTTGTGCTAAAGTTGCGAAAATTCTTCGCGGCAAATACAAACCATGCTACTCTCCATTCGTTGAATGTGGCGACAATGTTATCATCATCAATGCCGACAAAGTTAAACTTACCGGCAAAAAGATGACAGACCACATCTATTTAAGCTACACAGGTTACCCTGGTGGACAGCGTGAAGCTACTCCGGAAATCCTTATGAAAAAATCTTTCAATAAGCACATCAAACCGGGTATGCACCCTCTTTTCATCCACGTTATGAAGGGTATGCTTCCTAAAAATCGTATCGGTCGCCGCCTGATTGAAAACATGCACGTTTACAATGGCGAAAACCACCCACACGAAGCACAAAATCCTGAAGTTCTTGACATTAACAAATTGAAATAATCGTAGAATATGGAAACAGTAAATGCAGTAGGTCGCCGTAAAGCAGCAATTGCTCGCGTAATAGTTAAAGAAGGTAATGGCGAAATCGTTATCAACAAACGTCCCCTTGAAGTTTATTTCCCTTCTTCGATTCTTCAATTTATCGTAAAACAACCGCTCGCTACTCTTGATTGCGTTGAAAAATACAATATTCACGTTAATCTCTGCGGTGGTGGTTATAAAGGTCAGGCTGAAGCTCTCCGCCTCGCTATCGCTCGTGCTCTCGTCAAAATCAATCCTGAAGACAAGCACGCTCTCCGCGTTGAAGGCTTTATGACTCGTGACCCGCGTTCTGTTGAACGTAAAAAACCGGGTCGTCCAAAAGCTCGCAAACGCTTCCAGTTCTCAAAACGTTAATATATGCTGCCGCTTAGCGGCGTAATCCACATATATTATATAGTGTTTAGTATCTAAATCTCGGCGATGGACACGTTCCCTACCCCGGGATTGAATTATCGGAACGTAAACAAAAACAAAACAAACAAAATGCAAACACCATCTTTTGAACAGCTCCTCGAAGCAGGTTGCCATTTCGGTCACTTGAAAAGAAAATGGAACCCCGCTATGGCACCTTACATCTTTATGGAGCGTAACGGTATCCACATCATCGACCTCTACAAAACAGCTGCTAAACTTGAAGACGCTGCCGCTGCTTTGAAGAGCATCGCTAAAGCAGGCAAACGAGTTCTCTTCGTTGCCACTAAAAAACAGGCCAAACAAGTTATTGCCGACCACGCTAACTCTGTTGGTATGCCATACGTTATCGAACGTTGGCCGGGCGGTATGCTTACTAACTTCCCTACTATACGTAAAGCTGTCAAGAAAATGACATCTATCGACAAGATGGCTGCCGACGGTACTTTTGACAACCTCTCAAAACGCGAAAAACTCCAAATCACTCGTCAACGTGCTAAACTCGAAAAAACTCTCGGCTCTATCGCGGACATGAACCGCCTCCCGTCTGCTCTTTTCGTTGTTGACGTCCTCAAAGAAAAAATCGCTGTTGCTGAAGCTAACCGTCTCGGTATTCCTGTTTTTGCTATCGTTGATACAAACTCAGACCCATCTAACGTAGATTTCGTTATCCCTGCTAACGACGACGCTTCTAAATCTATCGAACTCATTCTCGACACTGTTTGTGCTGCAATGAACGAAGGTATTGAAGAACGTAAAGTAGAAAAAGTTGACGCACAGGCTGCTGAGGGCGAAGCTGCTCCTGCTCCTAAGCGTGAACGTCGCCGCGTAAGCCGCAAAGCTGCTGATGCTGCTCCTGCCGCTGATGAAGCTCCTGCTGCTGAAGAGGCTGCTGAATAAAATCGCAATTTTTTATTCATCGGTCGGCTTTTCGTCGGCCGATGATTTAATAAGACAAATTTAATTAAAAAAACATAACTTTAACATCCTATACCAACTATGGCTGTTACTATTGAAGATATCAAAAAACTTCGTCACCTCACAAGTGCAGGTCTTACAGACTGCAAGAACGCTCTCATCGAATCTAACGGAGACATGCAGGCTGCAGTGGAAATCCTTCGTAAAAAAGGTCAAGCTGTTGCTGCTAAGCGTGAAGACCGTGAAGCTTCTGAAGGTTGCGTACTTTCTAAACATGAAGGCGACTTCGCTGCTGTTGTAGCTCTCAAGTGTGAAACAGACTTCGTTGCTAAAAACGCAGGTTTCGTGGAACTTACTCAAACTATCCTTGACGCTGCTGTAGCTAATCGCGTTCAAAACCTCGAAGACCTCAAAGCTCTCGCTATCGATGGCCGCACTGTAGCTGACCTCGTTGTTGAAGAAACAGGTAAAACAGGTGAAAAATGTGAACTCGGCGTTTACGAATGTCTCACTGCTCCTGCTGTTACTTCTTACAACCACTTTGGCAACAAACTCGCTACTATCGTAGCTTTCAACGCTGCTGCTGATGCTACTGTTCTCCGTGATGTTGCTATGCAGGCTGCTGCTATGAACCCTGTTGCCGCTACTATCGCTCAAGTTCCTGAAAACATCCGTCAGCAAGAACTTGAAATCGGTCGTGAAAAAGCTCGTGAGGAAGGTAAACCTGAAGCTATCCTTGACAGAATCGCTGAAGGTCGTCTTAACAAATTCTACAAAGAATCTGTTCTCGTTGAACAGGAATTTGTTAAAGACCCAACTATGACTGTTGCTAAATACCTCGCAAAAGCTCAAGCAGGTCTCACAGTTGTAGATTTCAAACGCGTTAACCTCAACGAAGACTAATCTCAAATTTTTCCATAATCGCAAAAAAAGAGGTGCTTCCCGCGAAGCATCTCTTTTTTTGCTAAAGTAGCTAAGTTAGCTAAAATAGCTAGGAAATTTCAGTTAATACCCAAATTTTATGTGGCGGCGAGTGGCTGAGGATGT
>JBJECR010000041.1:0-17809 GCA_051871275.1 Muribaculaceae bacterium
TACTCCTACGTCAGTTTAGCAAACTGGTGGTTTCAGCCACTCACCCACCTCTCCAAAGCAATTTCGGAATGTCTCCTCCGTTTTTGCAGTGCAAAGTTAAGCATAATTTTTTAAATGGCAAAATTTTTATTGATTTTTATTGATTTTTTATTTTGAAAGGTTAAATAAAGTATAAATTTACAGTAGAAATGTTATTTTGGTGTCAAATATAATACAAAATGGGTAAATATTTATTTGAAAAACGCAAAAAAAATTGTACCTTTGCACAATTAAAATCATACTTATTTACAACAAAGCAAATTTTAATCAATTTCTAAAATATTATTAGAATTAAAAATCACTATGAGTAAAGAAAAAAAATTCTTGACCTGTGATGGTAACCAAGCTGCTGCACATATAGCATATATGTTCACTGAAGTGGCTGCCATCTACCCTATCACGCCTTCTTCAACAATGGCTGAGTACGTTGATGAATGGGCTGCTGCAGGTCGTAAAAACATCTTCGGCGAAACTGTACTTGTGCAGGAAATGCAATCTGAAGGTGGTGCTGCAGGTGCCGTCCATGGCTCTCTACAAGCCGGTGCACTAACAACAACATTCACAGCATCACAGGGATTATTGCTCATGATTCCTAACATGTATAAAATCGCAGGAGAACAACTTCCCTGCGTTTTCCATGTTTCAGCACGTACTTTAGCATCTCACGCATTGAGTATTTTCGGTGATCACCAAGACGTGATGTCTGTTCGTCAAACCGGTTTTGCTATGCTTGCCGAAGGCTCAGTTCAGGAAGTTATGGACTTGGCAGGTGTTGCCCACCTCGCTACTCTCAAAAGCCGTATTCCATTCGTAAACTTCTTTGACGGGTTCCGTACTTCTCACGAAATTCAGAAAATCGAGATGATTGAGCAAGACGAAATTGCTCCACTTCTTGACAAACAAGCCCTTGCTGATTTCCGTAGCCGTGCTCTTAGCCCTGAAGCTCCGGTAGCACGCGGTATGGCTGAAAACGGTGATGTTTTCTTCCAGCACCGTGAAGCTTGCAACAAACAGTATGAAGCTGTTGCAGACATCGTTGAAGACTATATGGGTAAGATTTCTACTATTACAGGTAGAGAATATCACCTCTTTAACTATTATGGTGCGAAAGATGCAGAAAGAGTTATCATCGCTATGGGTAGCGTAACTCAAGCTGCTCAGGAAGCTATTGACTATCTCCTTGAAAAAGGCGAAAAAGTTGGTCTTATCTCTGTTCACCTTTACCGTCCGTTCTCTGCTAAACACTTCCTCGCTGCAATTCCTTCTACAGTGAAGAGTATCGCAGTGCTGGATAGAACAAAAGAACCGGGTAGCAATGGCGAACCTCTCCTCCAAGACGTAATGAGTTGCTTCTATGGCAAAGCAGATGCTCCTGTTATCGTTGGCGGTCGCTACGGTCTTGCTTCTAAAGATACCACTCCTGCAATGATTATCTCTATTTTTGATAATCTTGCTATGCCAATGCCTAAAAACCACTTCACTGTGGGTATTGTTGACGATGTTACTTTCACTTCACTTCCGCAAGTTGAAGAAGTTGCACTGGGCGACAAATCAACATTTGAAGCTAAATTCTACGGTCTTGGTGCAGATGGTACTGTAGGTGCAAACAAAAACTCCGTAAAAATCATCGGTGACAACACAAACAAGTATTGCCAAGCATATTTTGCTTACGACTCTAAGAAATCCGGCGGCTTTACTTGCTCTCATCTCCGTTTCGGTGATGCACCTATCCGCTCTACTTACCTCGTGAACACTCCGAACTTCGTTGCTTGCCACGTTCAGGCATATCTCCACATGTATGACGTGACTCGAGGTCTCCGTGACGGTGGTACATTCCTCCTCAACACTATCTGGGAAGGTGACGAACTCGCTGCAAACCTGCCTGCAAAAGTTAAGAAATATTTCGCAGACCACAATATCACTGTTTACTATATCAACGCTACAAAGATTGCTCAGGAAATCGGTCTTGGTAACCGCACCAACACTATTCTCCAAAGTGCATTCTTCCGTATTACAGAAGTAATTCCTGTTGACCTCGCTGTAGAACAGATGAAGAAATTCATCGTTAAGAGCTACGGTAAGAAAGGTCAGGATGTAGTAGATAAGAACTATGCTGCCGTTGACCGCGGTAATGAATACAAACAGCTCGCTGTTGACCCTGCATGGTCTAATCTCGCTTGCGACGGTGCGGTTGCAAATGATGATCCTGAATTCATCAATAAACTCGTTCGTCCTATCAATGCACAAGATGGAGACCTCCTTAAGGTTTCAGACTTCAAGGGTATTGAAGACGGTACTTGGATGCAAGGCACTGCAGCATACGAAAAACGTGGTGTTGCCGCATTTGTTCCGGAATGGATTGCAGAAAACTGTATCCAATGTAACAAGTGTGCATTCGTTTGTCCTCACGCTGCTATCCGTCCATTCGTGGCTGATGCAGAAGAAATGAAAGCAGCTCCATTTGCAGAAGAAGATACTCTTGCAGCGATTGGCAAGACTTTCGCCGGCATGAGATTCATCCAGTCTGTTGACGTTATGGACTGTCTCGGTTGCGGTAACTGTGTTGACGTTTGTCCGGGTAAGAAAGGCGAAAAGGCTCTCGTTATGAAACCTCTTGAAACTCAGTTAGACGTTCAGAAAGAATGGGACTACTGTGTTAAGAACGTTTCTTCAAAACAGAACCTCGTTGACATCAAGGCTAACGTTAAAAACAGCCAGTTTGCTCAGCCACTCTTTGAATTCTCCGGTGCTTGCTCAGGTTGCGGTGAAACTCCATACGTGAAACTCATTTCTCAACTCTTTGGTGACCACGAAATGGTTGCAAACGCAACAGGTTGTTCTTCTATTTACTCCGGTTCCGTTCCATCCACTCCTTATACAACTAATGAACGCGGACACGGACCTGCTTGGGCAAACTCACTCTTTGAAGATTTCGCAGAATTTGGTCTTGGTATGACTATCGCAAATGAGAAAATGCTTGCTCGCCTTACTGAGCTTATGCAAAAAACTCAAACTTGCGACTGCTGCTCAGACGAAATAAAAGCACTCGCTGCTCAGTGGCTTGAAAATCACAACGACTATGCAGCAACTCGTGAAGTAGCAGACAAACTCATTCCTCTTTGCGAAGCTTGCGGATGCGACCTCTGCAAAGAAATCATCGCTCACAAACAGTACATCGTAAAACGTTCACAGTGGATTATTGCCGGTGACGGTGCTGCTTACGATATCGGTTTCGGCGGTCTTGACCACGTAGTTGCTTCCGGCAAAAACATCAATATCCTCGTTGTGGATACAGAGGTTTACTCAAACACAGGTGGTCAGGCATCTAAAGCTACTCCTGTTGGTGCTATTGCTAAGTTTGCCGCTGCAGGTAAACGTGTACGCAAAAAAGACCTCGGTCTCATCGCTTCTACTTACGGCTACGTATATGTAGCACAGGTGGCTATGGGTGCAGACAATGCTCAGACTCTCAAGGCTATCCGCGAAGCTGAAGCATACGATGGTCCATCACTCATCATCGCATACGCTCCATGTATCAACCATGGCCTTAAAGCAGGTATGGGTAAATCACAGCAGGAAGAGGCAAAAGCTGTAGAATGTGGCTACTGGCATCTCTGGCGTTACAATCCTGCACTTGAAGCTGAAGGCAAGAACCCATTCACTCTTGACAGCAAAGAACCGGATTGGGACAAATTTGAAGAATTCCTCAAAGGCGAAGTTCGCTACGCATCTGTTCTCAAACAGTACCCGAACGAAGCCGCAGAACTCTTCGCTGCCGCTAAAGCTAATGCTCTCTGGCGTTACAACAACTATCGCCGCCTTGCACAGCAACAGTGGGGTGTTGACCCTGAAGCAAAATAGTAAAATTGTTTCATAATAAATATTTGGTAAAGTGTTCCTCCGTTTTCGGGGAACACTTTATTTTTACATTTGTTATGGAATAGGTTCCGATATTCTTGCTAATAGTTTGGCATTATAATAACAAAAAATGCCGCCACAGGTTTCCCCGCAGCGGCACACATATTTTACAAATATTTCTATTTGTTCTTATACATTATTAAAGCGGAACAAGGCTCAACGATAACCTTACCTCCTTTTGATGTGCCAAGACCATCTTGATTTATCTTGCCGTCTTGTGCAACTATAGTCCACTCGCCTTTCTTAACCTTTACTTCTCTTGCCTCTTCGGAGCCATTGAAGATAAGCTTTATTTCTTTCCATTCATCGCCATTTGCATTATTGCAAATAGAATAAGAAATAAGGCAAGGAGCATCAACCTTGTCAAACACAATATTTTGTGCAATTTCTTCCGCAGTTGTCATTCGGAACGCCGGGTGATTGCGACGCATACGGATGAGTTCGCGATAATACGCAAACTGCTCTGCATTTATGGATTTTAAAGTCCAGTCTATAGCATTGATGGAATCCGGTGATTTATATGAATTATGTACGCCTTTTTTGTCACGGAACACTTCTTCTCCGGCAAACATAAACGGAGTGCCTTGCGAAGTGAATACGATAGTTTGTGCAAGTCTCGCAGCTCTCATACGCTGTTCTTTTGTAGCTCCGGTCATAGATTTTGCAAGCTTATCCGTGAGTGTGAGGTCATCGTGACATGATACATAGTTTATAATCTGCGTAGGAGCGGAAGCATACGCAAATTTGGAGTTGTTTCCTTTGGCATAATCCACCTGCGGATGTGCTGTAGAAGCCACTATACCAATTTTTACGGTTTCTTCGTTGCCTGGTTTTCCCGTAGCGAAACCACGGTCTGCTGCATTACTGTAGTGTCCTTTTATTGCATCACGAATATCGTCGCTAAACACAGCAATACCTGTCATTTTCGCCACATTTTCTTTAAGTGCTCGGCGTTCAACAGGTAGAGGAGAATCTCCGGCTGTCCAGCCTTCACCATAAACGAAGATTGACGGATTAACATCCTTCAGTTCTTTAGCCACGCGTGTCATAGTCTCTGTATCGTGGATAGCCATAAGGTCAAAGCGGAAAGCATCAATATGGTATTCTTCAGCCCAATATTTAACGGAATTTACTATAAAATTCTGCATTTGGAGTCGTTCTGATGCTGTTTCATTGCCACAGCCGGAAGCATCGCTGTAAGAACCATCTGTGCGATGACGATAGTAGTAACCGGGAGCCGTACGAGAAAAATTTGAATCATCTTTTCCGGCTGTATGGTTATATACAACGTCCATTATCACACCTATTCCTGCTTGGTGAAGAGCCTGAATCATCTCCTTCATCTCACGGACGCGACTATATGGGTCTGCAGGATTTGTAGAATATGAGCCTTCCGGAGCATTATAATTGTATGGGTCATATCCCCAATTATACTGATTTGACGGCAAATTAAGCTCATCTACACTGTTATAATCATAAGACGGAAGTATATGAACGTGTGTAACTCCGAGTTCCTTTAAGTGGTCAATACCCGTTGCAAGTCCATCCGGAGAAAGGGTGTTTTGCTCCGTAAGTGCCAGAAATTTACCTTTATTTACTATTCCTGAAGTGCTGTGCATAGAAAAATCACGATGATGCATCTCATAAATCACCACGTCTGTGATATTTTTCACTTCCGGACCTTTATCTCCGTCCCATCCTTCCGGATTTGTCTTGGAAAAATCAATAATAGCAGCTCTGTGACCATTAGGACCTACCGCTTTAGCCCATACACCGGGGGTTTCATCCAGCCATTTACCGGCATATTTAACACTAAAGGTGTAGTAACAATCATTTATACGTTGTTTTACGGATGCTCTCCAAACACCGTTTGTGTCTTTAGACATATCCATAACCTTAAAAGGAGTAGATATGTTAAAATTGCGATAGAGTAGGACTTTTACAGAATCAGCTTCCGGTGACCATAGTGAAAAATGATTTCCATTAGCATCTGACATAAACTCCAAGTCTGTACCGTTGTAAGAAGGGAGCTGCAAATAGTCAGAATCGTTTGATGCTGCAGACATGACAAAATTTGTGGTTAAAATAGCTCCGGCAAATGCTACCGGAAGGCAAAATTTAGTGATTTTTTTATTCATTGGTATTATAATAATGTTGTTAATTTGGCAATTAGTGCTTACAAATATAGTATTTTTTGTCTAAAAACGCAAATTTTATATTTTTTAGCTCAAAATTTCAGCAAAAATTAAAATCAATATAAATATCTGTAAATCATAGTATTAACTAAAATTTTAGTGTTAATTAAGCTTTTCAGATTTTAATATTCAAATTTACTTTTATGAGTGTACGAAATATCTAAAATTTTCAAAAAATCAGATTATTTGCAAGTTGAAATTTATAAACGCAAAGAATAAATTTTATCATTTTAAATAGTTTACAAACGTAATTACCAAAATAGTTACGTTTTTTAAACTATTTGAACAAGACTCTCCGCGTAAAAATTTAATTTATTAAATAGTAAAATCTTGCTTTTTTCAATTCAAATTTTGCAATAATTGTTTTCAAATCCACATTAACACACTTTAATAATCTTTTTATATCATTGATATTTAGCACATTATACATACTTCTTTTACCATTGCTTTAATTATATGTCTTTCAGCGAATAAAATTCCGTATTTCTGTATTTTATAAACAATAAAATGCCATATTTTAGCTATTTACACATATATAGTTATACTAACACTTTAATTATATATTTGCAATTTTATCACCTATTTAATTTTGTAAACTTGTATTTTTTCAAAAATTTTTCAGACAAAAATTTGCTATTTACATTTATACATTGTATATTTGCAATGCGTAATTTAATATCGTAAACACATGGATTTAGTAGAAAGACTCAATATTTTCACGAAATCACAAGGAATCAGCTCTTCAATCCTTGCGGACTCTTGCGGCATACCCCGCCCTACTGTTTCTCAGCTGCTCAATGGAAGGAACAAAAAAATAAGTGATGAAATCATCAGTCGCATTCATCGAGTATATCCTCAACTATCTATTATGTGGCTAATGTTTGGCGAGGGAGATATGCTTGTTTCTGAAAATAATCAATTCTCAGAGCCTCAAAATGGCACTAATGACGGTTTTTCTCAGCCTTATTCTCCTGAATCACAGCAAGGTAACTTATTTTCAAACACAGAAAATCCTGTTCAGAATTTGGCTCCGGATAATTCTTCTCCTATCTCCGGAATCATCAATATGATGTCTAACGGCGAAAAAAGCAATTTTTTTATTGAAAACTCAGATAAAAAAGAATCTATCTCTATCACTCCGGATAGCCACAAGAAAATTACCAACATAGTGGTGTTCTATAGTGACAATAGCTTCCAATCTTTCTCCCCTTCTCAAAACTAAATTATTATATTGATAAGATTATTCTGAGTTATTTCTATCGTACGTTTCTTAACATTTCAACATACTTTTGCTCATCACCTAACAATTTATATCCATCCATACAAAATATAAAAAGGAGCCTTTCACAAGACTCCTTTTTCGTTTCCAATAGGTACAATTTCTAAGGTAAAAAAGATTGTTTTAGGTTTGCGATACAAAGGTCGCAGTTTTATTTTACCCTACAAAATATTTTTTTATGTTATGCAACATAGTTTTTTATCAATTTTTGGAATTCTTCACCCTTTACATTTGCAAATACTTGATTTTCAATAATTTAGCAAACTTACAATTTTTAAGTTGCATTAGTTAAAATTTGTTAATATTTCAAAGATATCTAATTTTCAGCGGAAAATTTGTCCATTTTCAAGCATTTTCCGTCAAAAATGGCGTATGAAAAGTGAGAAATCCAGTCACCCAAAATAATTACTGATGAATTTTTCATATTTTCCGGATTATAGTCAAAAATAACGTGTCTATGTCCGAAAATAAAATAATCCACAAAAGGGTTATTTTTATTGTACTGATATGCAAACTGAACATAATTGTCTGTTTCCGGATCTATGACCTCATATTTTTTGCCGGTTTCCCTGCTATGTCCGGACCACGCATGAGCAAATGGGACAGTCCAGCATGGTGGAAGCTGTGCATAAAGCCATTGGCAAAATTTATTGCGAAAAATTGCCCTGATAAATTTAAAGCCCGGTTTTAAACCGCCTAGAGCATCACCGTGTGCAAGATAAAAGCGTTTTCCGGCAAATTCTGTCACCACTTCGCCATCTACAACGTCCATACCTATCTCATTTTTAAGATAGTCAAAGAGCCAAATATCGTGATTCCCTACAATCCACGTAATTTTCACTCCGGAATCCGCAAGTGCTGCCAATGCTCCAAAAAATCGCACATACCCTCGAGGCACCACGGTTTTGTATTCAAACCAATAATCCAAGATATCACCAAGGAGATAAAGGTGTGAAGCATCATCTTTTATTGAATATAGAAACTTCACCACCCTATCCTCAAATTCTCGGGGTGGATTAAGATAGTTTGCACCAAGATGCAAATCTGATATGAAATAGACGTTTTTCATTATAGAAATCCGAGTTCAAGCTTTGCTTCTTCGCTCATCATATCCTTATTCCATTCAGGTTCAAATACCACATTTATATTAACGGACTTAAGTCCCTGAATAGATTCAAGCTTATATCTTGCATCATCTACAATAAAATCCGCCATCGGACAGTTTGGAGCCGTCATAGTCATATCTATATTAAGTTCGGCTTCATCGTTAATGTCTATTTTATAGACAAGTCCGAGGCTATATATGTCAACGGGGATTTCCGGGTCAAAAACCGTGCGAAGCAGTTCTATCACCTTTTCTTCCAGTTTGAGTCTTTCTTCAGTAGTCATATTTTTAATCACCTATTTTGGCATAATTTAACGCAAAGTTAACAAAAAAATTGCAATAATCAATAATAGTTTTTACCTTTGCAACGAATTATAATTAAAAAAAGCAATATTTATGAATTGGATTAAGAAAATTTTAATGGTTGTAGCAGTGGCTACACTATTTGCGTCTCCGGCTATGGGACAGTTCCGTTTCGGTGTTAAAGCCGGTTTGGCAATAAATGATATGAAGTTTAACACAGACGCTTTGAAAGCAGACAATCAGAAAGGCTTTACAGGTGGTCTCGTTACAGAATTCACAATGCCGGTTATCGGTATCGGTGTTGAAGCCTCACTCCTCTATGCTCGCCGTTCTTTTGAAGCTGTAGGTGCAACAGGCAACACTACCGACAACCGTGACTACCTTGACATTCCTGTAAACCTCAAGTGGAAAATCGGTATTCCCGGGGTTGGAAAAATCGTTACTCCTTACATCACCACCGGTCCGGACTTCTCATTCTTGCTTTCTAAGAAAAACATTAGCAATGCTTGGGAAAACAAAACCGTTGACATAGCATGGACTGTAGGTGCAGGACTTCAGCTTTTTGACAAAGTGCAAGTAGGTGCTACTTACGGCTGGGGACTCAGCGATGCTGCTTCTACAGAAAGTGGCAATGAGTATGGAGCACTCTATTCTTCTAAAAACCGTTGCTGGACTATCACAGCAGCATATTTCTTCTAAAGAATAATATAAATTTTTATTGGGAAATGGCATGATTTTTTGTCATTTCCCTTTTCTTTTTCTTAGAGCTTTATAAACAAATTTACTCCTAAATTGGTTATATCTACAGAGTAATGGAAAATTTGCTCAGCATTATGCTTCTTTACCTAAAATAATAGAACTATGATATCGCATAAAGCAATTCAATACTTATACGACCATTACAACAAACGTCCTGAATCACCGGACTGTTTGGCACTGAATCTGCTATTTGAGATTCCGCAAGAGTTTCATAATATTAGTATTGATGAAGAAAAATTGGAAATCGGTTCTATCTGCAATAATTCTCCTTTCAGAACCATTGCTCTAAACCACATAAACGCTATCATAGAATTAGAAGAAACTGTAGCTATTGTCCTTTCATGCTCTATTATTTTCCTGAGCAAACTTTCACAAGATATTTCTATTGACATAAAAAACGTTGCACCGGGATTTTTTGACAAATTGTCTAATCTTTTCCAGGGAAATTGCGACTAACTTTTGCTCTTTTCATTATCACTAAACATTTTATGGCTAACTTTAAAACAATTATCCTCTGCAGTATGGGAATATTTTTGCTTTCCGCATCTTGCAATTCAAACGATTACAAAGAAGAATTCACAGCAATCACATCTGAACTGTCTTCAACGGACTATTACGGCAGAAGTAACTACTCCAACGGGGACATAAAAGCTGCAAAGTACATCATTGACTATATTTCCGAAATTGAAGGCATCACTCCTGCCGGCAACTTTTCCGGCAACCCTACTCCCGCTTTTCCACCTCACAAATCACAAGTTCTCCCGGGAGACGAAGGTCGATGGAGAGAAATCGCCAACAATGAAAAATATCTGCCATTCTTGCAGCATTTTTGTATTCCTATGAATGTGATGAGAGGAGATATGAGTATGACCGTAGATAGCATTCCTTTACGTGCAACATTTGATTTCGTTGCAAAAGAATTTTCTCCTGCATGCCACGGCACATTCCCTCTGGAATACGTTCCGGATTCACTTGTCACACAGTTTAATTTCATCAAACACTTGAAAAGTGGAGAATTTGAAGGCAAATTTGCTGTAGTAAATTGGGAACAGTACAAAACCCTGCCCTGCCATCCTTTTGAACGATACAAACCTTACTTGGGCGAACTGGATTCCACAAAAATTGCAGGCATCATTCTGCGAGACAAAGAACTCGTACCATACTTCAAAGCTCGCTCATATTTCCAAACGGAAATACCTGTGTTTGCCGTAAATGAAAAGTTCCCGGACGATGCTTCAAATATTACTATTGCTCTTGATGCAGAGTTTTTACCTGCCCACGATGCACATAATATTATTGCACATCTTCCCGGAACAAATCCGGAAAAGCCGTGTATTACATTCATTGCCCATTACGACCACCTCGGACTTATGGGACGCGACAATATTTTCTACGGTGCAAACGATAATGCGAGCGGAGCAGCTATGCTGTGTGTCCTTGCCAAATATTTCGGTAAAAATCGCCCGGAATGCGGTCTGCAATTCATTTGGCTTGATGCCGAAGAAGAAAATCTCCTCGGATCTTTCTACTACTGCCAAAACCCCACTCTGCCGCTTGATAACGTCAAATTTGTGATTAACCTTGATATGGTGGCTGATGACAGCGACCACCTCGCCACGGAATGTAGCGAAAACGGTATGGCTGAACTTGAGATAATTAAAGAGATAAACAGCAATAATGGTGAATACCCACAGTTTGACATTGCTCTGCAAGAACTCCTTGACAATAGCGACCATTATGCTTTCTCTGAAGCAGGTGTACCAGCACTTTATTTCTCCACTGAAGGCAGCGTTCTTAAAGATTATCACTCTCCTCGCGATTCAAACAGCAATTTTTCAACTGAGAATTTTGATAGGCTATTCAGCTTACTTGTGAAGTATGTAAACAAGTAATTCATTCTCAAATACAATATATTAAAAGCCTGATTTACAATTCAATACTGTAAATTAGGTTTTTTATTTTCCATCGCGGTACTTTTTAGGACTTACACCTGTGCGTAGTTTGAAAAACTTTCCAAAAGCGGATTGCGACGTAAATTCCAGTTCGTATGCAATATCTTGCACATTCATCTCAGAATTTTTCAATAGTATTTTAGCCTCAAGTATTACACACTCATTCACCCATTCCAGAGCTGATTTTCCGGTATAAGCCTTTATAGCACCGGATAGATAATTGGGTGTAAGGCACAATTTGTCCGCATAAAAACGCACACCGCGAATTCTGGAACGATTCTGCTTGATGAGTTCCATAAACTTGTTAAACAAAATCTTGTTTCTGGAAAAATTATTCTCCTTATCTTCTGCATACTGCTTGTATTTGTACATTACAGAAATAATAGTATAGCAAAATGCCATAACAAGTCCTCTCATAATCTCCGCACACTCCTTATTTTCACCATTTATATTACTTGCAATAAGTTCGTAATACGGTTTGAGCATTTTAATTTCATTTTCCGGCATCATACAAACTGCATTCTGCTCAACATCAAAGAATATTTCTGACCTAAGCTTAAAGTCTATTTGCAACTCAGCCAAAAGCTCTGTGGAAATAAGTATTGCATACATTTCCAAAGAATCTGCACCGCAAACGGAAATTATATCTCCGGGAAATACTATTATGACACTATTTGACTGCACCGTATAATGCTTGAGATTTACACTGCATTCTAATTTACCACCTATGCATAAAAGGACTGTCACAGCATCAATTCGACATGGAGACATATACCTCTCTATATCCTCTATCCTACTTATTACTAACAAGCTGTCACGATAGCATAGTGCATGCCTGAGTTTTCGCTGTGCAATCTGGTTGATTGTAATTGTATGTAAATCCATATATTTATTAGTTTTTAGTTCCGTCCACAAAAATACATAATTTTGACCAATAAATTTGTGCCCTTTATGCAAAAACTATTCTTTTAAAATACTTAATAGGTAAATTTGACCACTTTTTCCTTAAAAGATGTTTTTTTATATAGACCGATATACGGAACTTTGCAGCCGAAATACGAAAATTAAAAACGATATGACACATAGAAACATACTTCTTACAATCCTACTCACGCTCTCCTGCTACTTTTGTAACGCACAAACGAAGGTTTTGACACTTGAAGACTGCAGAGAGCTCGCTATAAGCAACAACAAAGAACTGAAAATTTCCGGTATGGAAATAAGTGTGGCAGAAAACGAAAGAAAAGCAGCTTTTACTAAATATTTTCCGAGAATTTCCGCCTCCGGGACGTTTTTGTACACAAGCAAAGAGTTTTCACTTCTAAGTGATGAACAAAAAAATAATCTCAATACGCTTGGTAACAGGCTTTCTTATGCACTTCCGCAACTAAGCGGCTATGAAAACACACTGAACAGTATTGGTGCCGGACTCGTGGAAGCATTACATACAGATACCAGAAATGCCGGAGCCGTAGGGATAATGCTCACACAGCCCGTTTATATGGGTGGGAAAATTCGCTCATACAATAAAATTACACAATATGCAGAAAGTGTTGCTCATCACAACCATAATCTTGAACGTCAAAACCTGATAGTGCAAGTTGATGAAACTTATTGGCTTATAGTATCGCTCAGCAAAAAGAAGGAACTTGCGGAAAGCTATTTAAGATTGGTTCGCAAGGCAGATAGTGATGTTCAAGCCTTGATTAAAGAGGGATTCACAACTAAAGCCGACGGACTTAGCGTCAAAGTAAAAGTAAACGAAGCGGAAGTAGCTCTTTTACAAGTGGAAAACGGACTCTCTCTCGCAAAAATGTCACTCTGCCAAATTTGCGGACTGGAGATTGACGATACAATAATAGTTGAGGACGAAATCAGCGAAAATAATACACAAGACCCTGTGCCACTAACAGCAGAAGTGAATGAAGCACTTAGCAACAGACCGGAAATGAATATCCTGAACCTTTCCGAAAATATTTTCCGCGAGAAAATAAAATTAGCTCGCTCGGAATTTATGCCAACAGTAGCTTTAACAGGCGGTTATATAGCTTCTAACCCATCTGTATTTAATAGTTTTGAACGCCAATTCAAAGGAATGTGGACGGCAGGAATCGTTGTGAATATACCACTTGTAACCTCCGGCGAAAGATTTTATAAAGTTCGTGCTGCCAAAACTCAAGCACAAATAGCTGCACTTAAAATTGATGAAACTCGTGAAAAAATTACACTCCAAGTCAATCAATGCTTACAAAAAGTGCAAGAAGCATCAGAACGACTTAACACCGCACATAAAAGTATTTCTGAAGCCGATGAAAACCTTCGTTATGCCACACTGGGTATGAAAGAAGGGGTCATTCCGGTGAGCAATGTTCTGGAAGCACAAACAGCTTGGCTCAAAGCACATTCCACATTTGTAGATTCACAAATAGATTTGCGTTTGGCAAACCTTTATTTACTCAAATCAACAGGATTACTTAAATAATTACACAATATATATGAAAAAAGAAAAAGACATAAAAGCCGTGGTATTCACCGCTTTACTATTGATTACAACAGCAATATTAGTGATAATTATCGGACTTAACTTGCCGGAAAAAACAGAAACTATTCAAGGGCAAGTTGAAACCACAGACTATCGTGTTTCCGGAAAGGTTACTTCTCGAATAGTTGAATTCAGAGTGAAAGAAGGAGATATGGTTCACACAGGTGACACATTAGTTATATTATATGCACCTGAAATCGACGCGAAACTGGCACAAGCACAAGCTGCTGTAACAGCTGCCAAAGCTATGGAAAACAAGGCTATAAATGGTGCTCGTCAGGAACAAATCACACAGGCCTACGAGATGTGGCAGAAAGCACGTGCCGCTGTTGAGGTGTCTGAAAAAACATACGCCAGAGTTAGCAACCTTTTTGAACAAGGCGTTGTGGCTGAGCAAAAACTTGATGAAGCTAAAGCACAGTACGATGCAATGGTTGCTACAGAAAAAGCAGCCTTGTCACAGTACGAAATGGCTATGAATGGCACAAGATATGAAGACAAAAATGCTGCAGGGGCACAAGTTGTCCGTGCTATCGGAGCTGTTTCGGAAGTAGAATCTTATATTGGTGAAACCGTATTGCTCGCAATGGCAGACGGAGTGGTAACGGAAATCTTTCCGGAAGTAGGAGAATTGGTTGGAGCCGGAGCACCTATAATGAATATTACAAGTACTGATGAGTATTATTTCACGTTTAACGTACGCGAAGATTTGCTGCCGGGAATAAAAGTAGGCACAGTCAGCGAAGTGTACCTCCCCGCTTACGATATAAATATAAAAGTCCGTATCACAAAAATGAAAAATGTGGGAAATTTTGCAGCTTGGAAAGCTACTAAAGCACTGGATGGATACGACCTCAAAACTTTTGAAGTGGAAGCAGTTCCTGTAGATACTGTGAACCTGGACGGGATTAGAAACGGCATGTCTGCCATAATTAAAAAGAAAACGCTCGTTTCATAAAAATGTGTATTGAAAATTTGAGAAAAGTATGTAACAGGGTTGCTGCTGTTTTTAAGAGAGAAATATCCATATTTTCTCAGCGACCGTTGATGTTATTCATTATTATTATAGTTCCAATCTTGTGCGTACTTTATTTTACATCATTAATGAATGAAGGTTTACCTACTAATATCCCAACAGGAATTGTAGATGAAGATGACACTCACATTACACGTATTGCCACCAGAATCATAGACTCTATGGAAGAAACTGAGCTCGTGCATCGCTACGGAAACTTCTCTGAAGCCCGGAAAGCTATGCAAAAAGGAGAGATATACGGTTTTTTCTATATTCCAAAAGGATTTACGGAAGATGCTATCGCTAACCGTCAGCCCAAACTGTCTTTTTACACAAACGAGGCATACTTTGTTGCCGGAACACTTCTAATGAAAGATTTACGATATATTTGTGAGCTTGCCGGTCTTGCACTCACTCGTGAGAACCTTTACGCTCACGGACTTACGGAAAAACAAGCCATGTCTGTTTTACAACCTATCGTAATAGAAACACACCCCCTTAAGAATTCCTTTCTAAACTATTCAGTCTATCTTAATAATATTATAGTTCCCGGAATATTAATTCTCATTGTGATGCTTTGCACTACTTATTCTCTTGGCATGGAATGGAAAAACAACCGCCAGAAAGAACTGTACAAATTGAGCGGTTGTTCGTCTGTAATAGCCGTAGCGGGCAAACTATTGCCACAAACACTAATTTTCATGTTTCTTTTCACATTTATGGACGTTTATTTCTATAAAATATTAGCCTTTCCTTGCAACTCCGGTCTCTTTCCCATGTTGCTTTTGAGTATCGCAACAGTTCTCTCTGCTCAAAGCATCGGAGTATTTCTATTTGGAGTTTTTATAGGCAAAATGCGTCTTTCTATGTGTTTATGTAGCCTTTGGGGAATCCTGTCATTTTCCATTGCCGGATTTACGTACCCGATCACAGCAATGGATATGCCGCTTCAGATTATCTCTTGGCTGTTTCCGCTGCGTCACTATTATCTCATTTACGTTAATCAGGCATTGGACGGCTACAGCATTGTCTATGTTTGGAGTTCTGTAGCATGTATGATATGCTTTATCCTATTGCCGCTCTGCATAATGAACAGGTATAAAAAGGCATTTTTAAAATATAAATACGAACAATAAAATTCTGAAAATGAAATATATCTGCGAAATATTTCGCCACACATACGAAGAACTAACCTCAGTTTTTCACGACAAAGGAATTTTGATATTCATTCTTTTCGTTCCTCTGGCTTACCCGCTACTATATTCATACGTTTATACAAACGAAGTGGTGAGAAATGTTCCTCTTGCCGTTGTGGATAACTCAATGTCCTACCGGAGCAGAGAATTTGTTAGAAAATTAGATGCCTCTCCGGATGTAAATGTATATTCTATTTCTAACGATATGACGGAAGCGGAAGAACTGATGAAACGACAAAAAGTGTATGGAATACTCGTTATTCCACCTTCCTTTGAACGCGATATACACGTTGGAAACCAAACATACCTGGGTTTATACTGTGATATGTGTTCTATGCTTTACTATAAAGCACTGATGCTGAATGTCACAAACGTTTCACTTGAAATGAATAACGATATCAAAATTAACAAATACCTCAAAAGCACTACAAACCGCGAAGAAGAAATAATCCGTAACCCTATTCAGCATGACTACGTTCCCCTATTCAACCCTTGCAGCGGATTTGCCTCTTTCCTCATTCCACCGGTTCTTATGCTTATTATCCACCAAACATTGCTTTTGGGTATAGGTATGTCAATCGGCACATCAAAAGAAAAATTCAGTGGAAGAATAATGTCACCCGATTGTTCTAATAACAGTATATCTGCCCTTTTATTAGGCAAATCTCTCTTCTATCTATTGCTTTACGTAATGATGGGAATATATATGTATATCATTGTTACTCCGGGATTTAAATTACCTCAAATAGGAGATTTTTTTACTTTCATATCCTTTTTAATTCCATTTTTGCTCGCGTGCATTTCATTCGGCCTCTTTCTCTCCATATTTTTGACGCACAGAGAGGACTGCATAATGTTGTTTGTATTTCTTTCCGTTCCTCTTCTCTTTTTGTCAGGAATCTCATGGCCTACAGCATCTATGTCATACTTCTGGAAATATTTTGCATGGCTCTTTCCTTCCACTTTCGGTATGAACGGTTATGTCCGAATTGCAAGCATGGGAGCTAGCCTTGCAGATGTCAGCAAAGAATGGATAGGACTCTGCTTACAAACAATTATATATTTCTCCGCAGCTTATCTAATTTATAAAAGACAAATGCACAAACACAATATTTCCTAAGCATAATGATTATATCTAAGCAATTTGCTGATTATAGGCAAGTTCTGCAAAATCAGTTGTTGCACAATCACTCTAATCACCCTAATCACCCTAATCACCTTAATCTCCTTAAAAACCTTAAATTCCTTAAATTCCTTAAAAACCTTAAAAGCTCTAAAAACTCTAATCTCCTTAAAAACCTTAAAAACCTTAAAAACCTTAATCTCCTTAATCTCCTTAAATTCCCTAATCTCCTCTCCCTCAAACAGCAAGAGCTGCAAACAGCTTTTTTCACTGCTGGCAGCCCTCACGAATTATGGATTTCTCTTACTTGTATATAATTTCTGCCTGTCCGGATTTCCAGATATCAGGAAGCAAATCACTATTTGCACTTAAAGCGTTATAAA
>JBJECR010000042.1:0-17778 GCA_051871275.1 Muribaculaceae bacterium
ACGAGAACGATGCTTCTTACCCCCGAGCATAGATCGTTGCAGCCACTTTTGGAGTACCTCGGCGTTTAGGGTGACGCAATGACGAAGTCAGGAAAATATATAGAGTCTGTATAAACAGGCTATAATATAAAAAAAGGCTGCCCGAGCAGCCTTTTTTATGTAACAATAAATCAATCAGTTATTTTACAATAGTCTTATAGCCTTTGCCATCTGCTACAATCACGTAAATGCCGTTTGAAACATTTGCGGAAGATTTATCTGAAATGATTCTGCCGGAGATGTCGTAAATTTTTACGGAGTTTGCACCACGAACGTCAATAGTACCGTTTTCTGCAGAAATAGTCACATTATCTCCGTCATTTTCAACGTTTTGCACACCTGCCTCAAAGTATGGATAGTGAACATAGAGAGATTTGAGATTCATAGTGTATGAACCTGCATCTGCCGTGCCAAGGTAGAAATAGATGCAAGACAGTTTTATAGGATAAGTGTGAACATTATCTACACCACCGATAGCAGAGAAATCAAAAGTGATTCTATGATCCTTGTTCGCTTCAAAGGCATCACCCTCCGGATTTTTAACTTGTTGTGCCTTACCACTATTACCTGTTACGTCAAGACGAACCTTAAGAACGGGTTGTGAACAGTTAAACACCAGTCCAAGTGTGTCCGGCAAACTATAGATATTCAGCGTTTTTGAAAGAGACAAGTAAGGAGTTCTCGCAGATGAAAAATCATAGCTTACAACACCGTCTTCGCTCAAAACAGGATTCTTTGCACCGGAAGAAGCAAGTTTCCAGTCTTGCCAGTCAAAAGTAGCATATTCTTTATCGCTGATTTCCACAGTCACGTCTGCAACATCAACAAAATCGCTTACAGTGCAAGTGAGTTTTGTAGTGCCGTTTTTCACACCTGTAAGTTTGCCGTCGGCAATTGTAGCAACGGAAGAGTCGTCAATTACCCAGTCCAGATAAACGGGGTTATAGTAATATTTTTCACCGTTCACAGTTGCGGAAACCGGGATTTCTGCTGTACGGTTGTCAATAAGGATAGCAGGGCTATATTCCATAGCTATATCCGCAGGAAGGTTCACCATAATCACTTGTGCTTCAGCATCTCCGTAGTGAGCTTTGATAACACCGGCTTTAGCGTTACCACTTGCAGTGATAGTGCCGTCTTCAGCAAAACCGAGGTCTTCCGGAATTTCAAAAGTCACATCTTTCAGGTCTTGATTTATGAGTTCACCATACTTGTTATATCCGAGAATAACGGGAGTATAAGAAGAATAAATAGGCATTTCAATGCGGTGGTCGTCAAATGCGATTGTTGCGATTTGGTCATCGTCCGGAGCAATAGACATCACGAACATACCATTGTTCACGGCACGCGGACTTGCTTCCGTGGTTTTGTTTTGGATTTTATAGTCCACCATCATCTGAGCGGAACCGCCGGCATCGAGATTTGAAACATCAGTCACGTCAGGACAGAAGTTCTTCAGGAGCTGGCACATTCTGGATGTGGTAGCACCGACGGAAGCGCCGTAAAGCGGATGGGAAGACATATCTATTACAAACATATATAGTTTTGTACCGTCCGCATTAGTACCGATACAGTTACGGCTATAAACGGAAGCATTGTAAGAATCCACGGTGTTTCTATCCGTAAGTTCGCCGCCACGCATCACGAGTCCGTTACCTTCAATAGCCTGAACGAGAATAGGTTTTTCTCCTGTTGACATTTTGTGCCAACCGCTGTTGATAACGATTTCATCACCCACTTGGAGTGCTTCCAGAGCTGCTTTTTTATCTCCGGTGGCACCAAGGCAAGCGTCAAAGTCACCGAGGATAAGGCGATCCTGACCTTTTACGATTTTTTCAACAGTGAAATGGAGGTCTGTGTTTGTAGCCCACGTATTTCCCGGAACGAATCTCAAGAAATAGTTATCCGTGTTGTTCGCACCTCTCTCAGAATGAGACAACCAGTCGTTTTCAAATTCGCGTACACGACCGAAGCCCTCGTTCCAGAGAACAATCTGATCCGGGCGGTTACGACGGTTGATGCAGACAAGAGTTTGGTCTTCAATTTTGTCACCTTTGACAACACCGCTCCAGTAAAGGTCCCCAACGTATGCTTTGCCGTTTACGTCAACACCTGCAACGCCGGAATAGTCCGCACCTTGCCAAACGTTCACAATTTCGTTTGTGTTCACGTATGTCACACCATTGCGGAGTGAAGCCCCGTAAGGCGACTGAAACATATATGCTTTGTTTGTTTCATCACTGAGCGGCCAGCACCAGAAGTTACCGTTTTGTCCGCCAATAGGTTTGAGTCCGCGTTCACGCATGCGTTTCGCATTAGCGTCAAGGCGTTCCACATAGCCCAGAGTGTCGTTACCTTGAACGCCCTCAGCTCTGATGTATGGGTTAGTGAGGTCTGTTTCAAGGAGATAAGAGTTGATAGGAATTTCAGGAATGCGGATAACGGAGTATTTCACGCCCGGTCCCACCTGACGATGCACGAGAGTGTCTGCCACGTATGTTTTTCCGTCAATAACGACATCAGCGGAAACAGCAAGAGCTGTAACGGCAGCTAATGAAATGGAGAGTAATAGTTTTTTCATTTGATTAACGTTTGAATTTGTGTTTGTTTTTATGTTATTTTGCAAAGGTAATCAAAATTTTTATTTTTAATCTTAAAATTTTGTTAAATCAAGAAAATTTTGCAGATTATGCAGAATTATTAGACTAATATAGCTAATATAGCTAATATAGCTAATTTAGCTAATTCGGCTTATTTGGCTTATTCGGCTTATTTGGCTAATTGCTTCTAATTAGCAAAAAAGTGCCCCGACAAAACTGCCGGGGCACACATTATATAAAAGGGTTTATTCAGTCACTTATTTCCAAAGTGGGTTCTGTTCAAGGTTCGGGTTCAAAGTGATTTGACCTGACGGAACAGGATAGAGATAATACTTGTTAGCATATACGCGTTCTTTATCAGGAGTAGTGCGAACATAACCGCCTACAGTAGCATCTGAGATAGCAACGTCACCAACGTTAGCACCGAGGAAGATGTCCGGGTGATTCTTGCTGTCAAGCTTGTCAAGCTGATGCCAACGGATAAGGTCGAAGAAACGGAAACCGTCAAGCATAAGTTCGCAACGGCGAGCACGACGAACTTCCCAAATGAGGTTTGAAACGCCCATGTTGTTTGCAGGGTCAGCAGCCGGAGTGAGAGAGAAGTCAGGCAGACCTGCACGAGCGTTGAGGAGGTTGAGAGTTTTGTTTACGTCGTCCTGAGTGAGTGTGCCGAGTTCAGCCTTAGCTTCAGCGTAGTCCAGCATAACTTTAGCGAGCCAGAAGAGAGGAGCGCAAGTAGTGTTTTGACCGATAGTTTCACGCTGAGTTTTGTCAAGTGAAAGGTTGTTGAACTTAGCGATACAGTAACCTGTAGAAGAAGTCATGTATTGACCTGAAGGGTCACGCTGGAGTTCGTATCCGTTAAGACCGAGAACAGGTTCTACGATAACTGCAAGACGTTTGTCGCGTTCTGCGAGGAGAGTGCTGATATTGAATTTACCGTCAACGAGAACAGCTTTGTCGCTCTTGTTTTTGCTTGTAGAAGCGAGTGGTTTACCGTCAAGGAAGAGGAAAGCGTTGAAAGCGTCCTTAGTGATACCCTTGTGAGCTGTAGAAGAGCTTGTGTAAGCGATAGTACCGTGTCCGAAAGAAGCGTTAGGCTGGCTGTACGGTTTATAGAAAATTATTTCGCTGCAACCGGAAAGGTTGAGAGAGTTGTAAATTTCGCCGTAAGCACCTGTCAGGCTATAGTTGCCGCTTGAGAGAATAATGCCGGCAGCATCAGCAGCTTCCTGGAGGTATTTGTTAGCACGAGCTTGGTCTGCAGCTTTGCCGTTGTCCGCAGCAGTGCGGTATTTGCAGAAAGTACCTTCGTAGAGGCAAATTTCAGCTTTCATAGCAGCAGCCATGTCTGAGCTCCAAGAATATTTGTTTGCACCTTTACCGATAGTAGCGATAGCATAGTCAAGGTCACGGAGTACAGAGTCCATCACGATGTCACGGTCCGTACGTTTGCCATAAACTTGTTCTTTATCGTCTGTTTTAATCGGTTCGTTAACCCACTGTACGTCACCGTAAGCACGAACGAGCTGATAGTACTGGTAAGCACGGTTCATACGAGCAACGCCTTCAAAGTAAGTTTCTTTACCCGGGTGAGCTTGACGAACGTTAACAATGATTTCGTTGATACCGCGGAGTTCAGTGAACGGGCTTTTCCAAGCGGAAGCGGAAGCGGGAACGTTAGTAAATGCCCAGTTAGCGAAGCCATTATCAGTTTGGTCGTCACTTAAAGCATTGAAATAGAAAGAGCCTGTGCTCTGACCGTTTCCATAACCTGAATAGTCGTTGTAGAGACGGTTGCATTGAGTAACGACGTTGTCATCGTTGCTCCAATATTGGATATTGCTGACGATTTCATCGAGAGGCTGTTTGTCCAGAGTGTCATCGCAAGATGTAGCACCGAGAGTGAGAGCCGCAGCAGCTAAAATATATAATTTTTTCATGTTATTCTAAGTTTTAGGAATATTTTAGAATGTAACTTGGAGACCGAATGAGTAAGAATGAGTGATAGGCATTGCACGTCCCCAGTAGAGTGACTGGTTAGAAGACTTGTTACCGTAAGTAGCAGCGTAGCCTTGTCCTGAGTTAACTTCCGGGTCAATTGGGAGGTCATGTCCTTTGTAGATGCAGAACGGGTTGCTTGTGCTGAAGTAAATACGAGCGTTTTCGATGAAAGCCTTCTTTGTAATCTGTTGTGGGATAGTGTAACCGAGAGTGATGTTCTTCACACGGAGGTAGCTCATATCGATGAGATACTTGCTCTGTGGATAGTAGTTGTTGCGACCGTTATCGATACCGGAAACAGTACCACCACCTTCGTTACCTGCATAGAGGCGTGGGTAGCGAGCACCCTGGTCAATCTGAGTTTTGCCTTCAGCCGGTTCGTAAACCACGTAGTCTGTCTGGTGTTTGTATAGAGTCAAGTCGGCAGCACGGAGGAGCGGGAAGTTGAATGGAGTGATAGCCCAAGCATCGCGTTTACCAACGCCCTGGAAGAATACGTCGATATCGAAACCTTTCCAAACAGCGCCGAGGCGGAATGAATATTCGTAACGCGGGAGAGTGTTACCGATAACTTTGAGGTCACCATGGTCGTCTGCAGTACCTTTACCACCGTCGATTACGCCACTGCCATCAAGGTCTTTGTACTTGATATCGCCGGGGCCATAGATGAATGTACCTGTCTGGAGACCGGTCTGGTCCGGAGTAGAAGGTTTGTAAATCCAGTTACCTTCAGCGTCTTGTCCTTCAAAGTCTGCTTCTGTGAAATAGCGGTCTGTTTCGAAGCCCCAGATGTCACCGTAGTGTTTGCCGGAGTAGTTAGAGTTGAGCACCTTGGATTCGTTGTCCCATTCAGTGATTACGGTGAATGCGTCAGCAATGCTTGCGTTTGCATAAACTGCAACTTCGCCGAAGCGGTGGTTCCAACCGATAGAAAGTTCCCAACCGCGAGTGCGGAGAGCACCTGCGTTTTCAACAGGAGAAGTAGCGCCGACAACGTCAGGAAGAGTAGCAGCCGGAGCGAGCATGTTTGCATTTGTACGCTGGAACCAGTCAAATGTTACGTTGAGAGAGTTCTGCATGAATGCGAGGTCAAGACCGAGGTCAAGAGTGCGAATGCGTTCCCAAGTAAGGTTTGAAGAAACGAGAGAAGGCATATAGAATTCGTTAATTTTGTTTCCGCCGGGACCATCTACCCAATAAGTGTAACCTGCAGAAACAGAAGCGATAGTTGGGTAGTAAGAGTAGTTAGAGATATCTTCGTTACCGATTTCACCGTAAGAAACGCGGAGCTTGGCATTGTTCACAACGTCTTGGAGTTTTTCCCAGTAAGCTTCCTGAGACATACGGTAACCTGCAGAGAATGACGGGAAGAAAGCCCATTTTTTACCGCTTGGGAAGCTTGAAGAACCGTCGTAACGTCCGTTAACTTCGAGGAGGTAGCGGTCTTTGTAGTTATAGTTCAAACGTCCGAAGTAACCTGCGTAAGCTTTTTCGTAAGCGGAAGCAGTAGTCCAAGGATCACCTGTAGCGAGGTTGAGCATCGGGAGGTTAGTATCGAGGAGGTTAGAGCGGCTTACGTAGAAGTAGTCGTAGCGTTCAGACTGAGCGTTAGCACCGAGCATAGCTGCAAAGGTGTGAGCGTCGTTCCAAGTGTGGCTGTAGTTAGCATACACGTTGAAGTTCCAAGTGTTGTATTTTTGGTTGCTGCGGTCTGTGTAAGAGCTGCTCTTGCCAATAATATAAGAAGGAGTAACTTGACGAGCCCAAGAGTTGATACCCCAAACATATCCGTCACCACCACCTTCGTTCACGCTGCGAGTCCAGTAAGTGAAGTCTGCATTAAGGTTAAGGTCCTTAGTGATGTCTGCTTTCAAGTAAGCAGTCATACGGAGGTAATCCGCAGTGTTTTTACGTGTACGAGCACATTTGCGGTCCGCAATAAGACGGAAGTCTTCGCCATCGATAGTACCCCAAGGTCCGAACCAAGAACCCCAACGCCAAACGGTGTTAAGTTGGTTAGTCCAGTAAGTGTTAGGAGTAGAATAGATTCTGCGGCTGAAATTGAAGCGACCACCCACTTGGAGCCAAGGTTTAACTTGAGTGGTAAGGTTCATGGAAGCGGTGTATTTGTTAAGTTCATCAGGGTTGAAGTTCATCAAGCCTTGTTTTGAATCATAACCGAAGTTCATGTGGTAGTTAGTGTTACCGCTTGTGCCATTGATAGCCACGTTGTGGCTCTGTGAAGGAGCGGCATTGTTAAACCAGATGTCTGCAACATCCCAGTTTGCGTAGTAGAATGCCTGTCCGTTGACAACGCGGTAGTCACCAACGTTGTTATCGTCAACGTATTCCTTCATTTCACGGTATCCTGAAGGACCACCGTACTGCTGTTGCCATTTTTCAGCGAGCGGGAGGAGTTCGTCGTAGTACATACCGAAACCTTCTGCACGACCGCCGGACTGACGCTGAATACCTGCGATACCTGCACGGAGCTGTTCAGGAACAGAAGGGAATTCCGGGAGGTAAGTAGCACCGTCCCAAGCAAAGTTGTTGCTATATTTCACGGAAACGCGATCCACTTTAGCAGCGCCCTTAGTTTGAATGAGGATAACACCGAAGGCAGCACGAGTACCGTAAATAGAAGATGAAGCGGCATCTTTAAGTACGGAGATAGACTCGATGTCTTGAGTGTTAAGATAAGAGATGTCGTCCATTTCAATACCGTCAACAACGATAAGAGGCTTACCACCTTGAGTACCGGAAGAAAGCGTACCGACACCGCGGATGCTCATTTTCGCATTGTCTGCGATTTCACCGGAAGCCATAGTGATAGTCAAACCGGGGACAGCACCCTGGAGAGCTTTGGCAACATCTTGCTGTGGGCGTCCTTCCATTGCCTTGGCAACGTCAACGGTGGAAACCGCACCTGTTAAGTTTACTTTTTTCTGGGTTCCGTAGCCTACCACAACTACTTCGTCCAGCATTTCGTCTGTACGTTCGAGTTTTACTGTCATACCGTTAGCAGCAGCGAGTTCTACTGTACGGTAACCGATGTAAGAGATGCGAATTTTAGCACCTGCATTAACACGGAGACTGAATTTACCATCAATGTCGGTGGAAGTACCAACGTTTGATGCACCGAGAGGCACAACAGATGCACCGATAACCGGTTCATCATTTTCATCTACAACTGTACCTTGGATAGCGGCAACAGTCTGTGTTTGTTGTGCTGCGATAGGCATAGTACCAACTAACGGAGTGGCACTCGCCAATAACAGAGTTACAAATAGATGTTTTCTCATAAAATTTTGTAATTGAGTTTCATTTTAGCTCTTGCCTGAGGGGCTTGAGCCGTGGTATTTAAGTTAGAATTAAGTTGTTTTTATCTTTGTTGAAGTTTTTTTATGGAAGTTTTTAATAAATTTTACGCTATTTCATGGAATTAATGTTAAAAGTTGTTTAGTGAATTTATGTTAATCAATTTTTATGAAAACCTTAGCTTCTCTAAGCAATTTCGGTGCAAAGATAAGCCATATATTTGATTAAAAAAACTTTTATTAAATAATTTTTAGGTGTTTTTAAACATGTTTTTAAGTTTTTTGATGGTGAATCTCTATGTAAGAGATTCGCATGTTTAGGTTTATTAACTGACATAAAGCAATTTATTAATGAAGTTAAATAGAGTTTCGCCACTTTTTTTGAGAAAAAATTTATGCATAATGCATTTTTTTGTAAAATTTCTATAAATTTTTTTTCGCATTTTCAAGAGAAAACATTAACTTTGCGGTGCAGTGCGAATCTCTTACATAGAGATTCACATTTGAAAACCAAAAATTAGATAGTATGTCAGTTAACGACCATCGAACCCACGAACAATACACTTTCTCCACCGAACCGCCGGCGGAGGGCTCCCAAGCGAGCCGATAAAGTAAGACATACACATTATTAAATATATAATAGGCAACGTTTGCCTATAGATTCATTTTCACATTCACAAATTGCACAAAACAAAACAGGAATATGCAAAAACTGCTAAAAGCAGCTAAACCATACCAAACAAAAAACTTCAATCAAACATAATTATTAACCTACAATTAAAACCGTATGAAAAAGCAACTTGCATTGTTTGCAGCTCTATCATTAGCTTGTGGCACTCCGGTGGTTTACAACGGAATGACATTCAGCGGATTTGAAGCTGTGGCACAAACCAAGGCTACCGGTGTCGTAGTTGACGAAACAGGTGAGCCATTGGCAGGTGTTTCTATCATTGTTAAGGGTAAGGCCGGAGGTGTGGCATCAGACCTCGACGGTAAATTTGCTATTGCAGCAGAACCGGGCCAGACAATCCAGTTCAGTTACGTTGGCTACAAGCCTCAAGAAGTTAAATTTGCAGGTGCGGCTCTGAACATTCAGATGCAGCCAAGTGCAACAAACCTTGATGAAGTAGTAGTAACAGCTCTTGGTATCAAGAAAGACAAGAAATCACTCGGTTACGCAATCGATGAAATCAAGTCTGACGAGCTCATGCTCAACAAAAACACAAATGCTATTAATTCACTTTCAGGTAAAATTGCCGGTGTGACCATCACACAGTCATCCGGTGCTGCCGGCTCAGGCTCACAGATTATCCTCCGTGGTGGCACATCAGGTAGTGAATCTCGTGACAACCAGCCGCTTTTCGTAGTAGATGGCGTTATCTACGATAACTCTTCCTCCGTTGGCGGTAACTCCGCATTCGACGGTTCTATGGCAAGTGCAACCACTTCCTCAAACCGTGTGATGGATATCAACCCGGAAGATATCGAGACAATGTCTGTCCTTAAAGGTCCGGCTGCTTCCGCACTTTACGGTAGCCGTGCTGCAAACGGTGTTGTACTCATCACCACCAAGAAAGGTAAAGAAGGTGCTGTGGAAGTAAACCTCAACGCTAAATACATCACTTCTTGGGCAAAATCACTTCCGGAAACTCAAAGACAATACGTACGCGGTTACTATGATGACCATGTTGACGGAAACGGCAACTTTGTTCACGAATACAAAAACGACAGCTACAACTCTTGGGGCCGTCCTTACGAAGCAGGTGAACAATCTTACGACAACATCGGTGAATTCTTTGAAAACAGCGGTACTTGGGATACTAACCTCAGTGTTTCCGGTGGTAACAAGGACGGTAACTTCTTCCTTTCCGGTTCATTCTACGACCAAGACGGTATCGTGCCAACTACAGGCTACACCAAATCCACATTCCGCTTCAACGGCGAACAAAAATGGAGAATGCTCACTTTTGGTGCAAACGTAGCATACAGTGAAGCTCGCACTACAAAAACTCTTACCGGTGCAGCTCTCTACGGTTCATCAGGTACAGGTGCTCTCTACGCTGTTTACAACTGGTCACCATACGATGACATGACTCATTACCTCAATGAAGACGGAACACGTTACCGCATGTTCGGCAATCTTCTCCAGCCATGGGAAGAACGCGACAACCCATACTGGATTGTGAACAAAAACCACATGACGGATAAGACAAAACGTTTCACAGGTAACTTCAACATCAAAGCAGACATCACAGACTGGTGGTGGATTGCATACCGCATGGGTATCGATACATACCGTATGGCTGCAGCAAACCGTATTGCTCCTAACGGTGCTATCAAGAAAGACTGGCAGAACGGTTTCATGAGTGACAACACTTCTGAATACGACTACCTCTCCACGAACTTGATGACAAACTTCAACAAGCAGTTCGGTGACTTCAACGTGAACGTGATGCTCGGTACTTCTACAGACAAAACTTCACGCAAATACGATTACCTCCGTGCTTACAACTTCTCTACTCCGGGCTTCTTCTCATACGAAAATGCTCCTGACGAATACAAAGCATTCAAACACGGCAGCTCAGAAAAACGCCTTGTTTCCGTATTCGGTGAAGTTCGTGCCGACTGGAAAAACACTGTTTTCGTAACAGTTACAGGACGTAATGACTGGACTTCTACTCTTCCTGTAGAAAACCGCTCATACTTCTATCCATCATACAGCGGTGCAATCGTAGTTTCTCAGTTCCTCCAGGATAAGGGCATTTGGGATCAAGATTTCCCAATCTCTTTTGCAAAAGTACGTGCATCTTGGGCTAAAGTAGGTAAAGACACCGGTCCATACGAAACTAACACATACCTCTGGCCTGTTGGTACATACCTCAATGGTGTAACCGGTCTTGGTAACTCTTGGACACGTGGTAACCCTGCTCTGAAACCGGAAATGACAAAATCAACAGAAATCGGTCTTGAACTCCGTTTCTTCCGCAACAGACTTAAATTTGACTACGCTTACTATACAAACGACTCATACAACCAGATTCTCAGCCCGCGTGGTCCTCAATCAACAGGTTACATCTTCTGCTCATTCAATGCCGGTAACGTTTACAACAAAGGTATGGAACTCAGCATCAGCGGTACACCTATTGAAACAAAAGACTTCTCTTGGGAAACAGGTATCAACGTATATGGTAACCGCGGTACAATGGACGGACTCCTCCCGGGTATGGACATTATGTACGTAACAGACGTTCAATATTCAGGTGGTAAAGCAGCATCATTCTCAGGCGGCGACTTTATGGGTATCGCAGGTAGCGTTTGGAAACGCGTTGACGTAACTCCGGACGAAAGCATCAAAGCATCAGACCCGGAAACCTACGCACAGCAAGTAGCAAATGCCAAGTACAACGGAATGCTCATCCTTGACAAAGACGGTATGCCACAGGAAGGCGAAACAGCAGTTCAAGTAGGTAACCGTGAACCTAAATTCCAGGGTGGTTTCAACAACACATTCCGCTACAAAAACTGGACATTCAATATGCTCTGGGAATTCCGCGTAGGTGGCGACGTTCTTAACGCAACAAAATACGCCATGACAGTTTCAGGTGTAAGCAAATTCTCCGGCGACGTTCGTAACAGAGACCTCGTTATCGACGGTGTTCAGCTCGACGCAAACGGCAACTATGCTCCTGCAACTTACACATTCTCACCAAACGGAACATACGTGATGAGCGGCACTGAAAAGAGCGGTTACAACGTAATCCGCGACTACTATCAGGGAGCATACAACTATGAATCACGCAACTGGATTACAGACGTGAACTCCGTACGCCTCCGCTCAATCTCCGTAAGCTACGAACTTCCAAAGACTCTCCTTGAAAAAACTCGTTGCATCAAGCGTGCATCCCTCTCATTCACTGCAAACAACCTTCTCCTGTTCACCAACTATGACGGTGATCCGGAAGTTGCAGCAGCAGGTGCAGGTGCCGGCGGTTCATCATCCGTAGGTTTCGACTACTGCGGTGTTCCGTCAACAGCAAGTTGTGCATTCGGTGTTAACTTGACATTCTAATAGTTTTCTAATTTGGACACATTATAATATTATAGAATATGAAATTGTTTAAATCTATCATATTGTGTGGTGCTACAGTTGCAGCAATGTCTATGACCTCCTGCGACGATTGGCTTGACGTAAACGTCAACCCTGATACCCCATCTGCAGAAAGTACTGCATATCATCAGAGACTTGCCCACATTGAATTTTACACCAACAGTGCACAGGCTTTCGCCGGCTGGCGTAATGCTTTCGCTTGCGGTGACTGGACACGCTACTACGGTGGCGGCACATACCAAAATATGTCTTACTGGTATCCTACAAGCAGCATCGTAACCACTCCATACCAGTGGTGGTTCGTAGGTGCTATGGCTAACATTGACGACATGTACAAAAAAGCTCTTGCAGACGATAACGATGCTTACGCAGGCGTTGCAAAAATTATCAATGCTTACGGCATGATGCTTATGACAGACCTTTACGGTGAAATGCCATACGAAGAAGCATGTAACCCAAATACAGCTATTCCTAAGTACGACAACGGTAAGACTATCTACCTTGGCTGTCTCGCAGAACTTGACGAAGGTATCGAACGTCTTGAAAAATACAATTCTACATCTCATCCTGCAACTCAGCCTACTCTCGCAGAAGGTGACTTCTACTGCAACGGTAGTGTTGACAAATGGATTAAGCTCGGTTACCTCCTCAAAGCTCGCTGGTGCGTGAAACTTTCCAAGAAAGAAGCAGGTAGCTACAAAGATGGCAAATACGATGCAGACGCTATCCTCGCTGCCCTTGACAAAGCTCAGCAGAGCAACTCTGATAACGCTATCGTAAACCATACCGACGACAACGGTAAAACTCACGATAACCTCGGTTGGAACGAACCTGTGGATTATTCTCCACTCTACTCCGTTTCCGGTATGAACTACGGTTACTACGTTACAAAAATGCTCTATGACAACCTTACAAACTTTGCAGGCAAAGGTATTGAAGACCCACGTGCAGACCACATAATTCCATGGGCTTGCTCAGTGAAGACTGCAACCACTCCTGCAGAAGTTAAGTGGTACAACCAGTGGCGTCGTTCTCTCCCAATCGATATGGCTTCCGACATCCACAGCCAGAGCCGCCCATATCACTCAAACTACGGTCTTGATGCAAAATACGAAGCATCACTTCCGGGTTGGTGGGTTAACAACGCAGACGCTTACGCAGATACCCTCTACGTAGAACAGACTTCAGAATCAAAAGGTTACGCAGCAATGCCGGACCTCTTCTACCGTGCTGACGGTGTTTCTGACGCATCTCGTACTTCCGGTACTTTCTACACTCGCGTATCTTCTCCAACATACGTTGGTACTTACGCAGAAGCTTGCTTCATCCGTGCAGAAGTTCTCTTTAACAAGGGTGACAAAGGCGGTGCTTTTGAAGCATACAAGAAAGGTGTCCGTGCAAGCATCGAACTTATGAACGAAAAACTCAAAGTTTGGTACAACGAAGACGATAAACTCAAAGATTGTCCTTCATTCATTCCTATGGAACAGTCTGCTATCGACAACTACGTGAACAACGCTCTCGGTAGCTCAGGCGACATCACGCTTGCTAAGATTATGATTCAGAAGCGTCTCGCCCTCATGTTCCACATGGAAATCTGGAACGATATGCGCCGTTACGACTACGACCCGCAAATCTTCTCAGGTTGGGCAATTCCTGCTTACCACTTCAAATCAACTGCTGCCCTCAAGGCTATTCCGGAAGGCAAACAGTTCCGTCGTTGGAGACAGTGCTCACACGAACTTAACTACAACGCTGATAACCTCCAGGCTATTGGTAGCGAAGTTCCGGGTGCAGACCTCGCATTCCCGGGCGGCTGGAACCAAGCAGACGACGTTTGGACTATCAACGTATGGTGGGACTCAAACCAACAGTAACCAATCAGTAAAAACAATAATTCCTCAACCGGGGTGCGGGTTTCCGCACCCCGGTTTTTTAACATTGAAAAAAGTGCAACAATTGTTAATATTTACAAAATTCGTCAATAAATATCAATGAAATTTGTATAAATATTTAATTATAAGTAATTTTGTACGATTAAAAGGCAATATGCTGATTAATTGTAATAAATATTAACAAGCAAATAATAATTAAACAAAACATATAATATGAAAACACTAAAAGTTGCATTAAAAAAACTGCTCCTTGCGAGCATAGTGATGTTTCCTGTGTGTCTTTCTGCTGCTACCACAACAGATGATATTGGTGTGAAGATAAATTCCTACTCATCTCCTGACGGTTACTGCACAGTGAGACTTTTCTGGTCCATGTATGACAAAACAAACCCCGGAACAGAAAGTATTAAATTAGATGGGAAAACAGTAGTTGCTTATACATCTGAAATAATCCGCGACGGTGTAACGGTAGTTTCAGATGTACCATGGACTGTATATATCGACACACCTGTTTCTGCGGGCAACCACAACTATCAAATCAAGATGAACCTTGCAGCAACATGGGTAGATGAACTCGGAGTGTCACAAAAAGAAGAATTCAGTGTATATTCAGACATTACAAACATCTCTGTTGAAGCACGCAACGTTGCAAAAGTTAAATATGAAATCCGCGAAATATACAATTTCCGCATCGGTGAAGAAAATGCAGCAAGTTCCGCAAACAATAGCGGCACTGACGTAACGAATATGTATATCCCTACTTCCGACAATTCAACCGACGTTCCATACTTTGAAATGACAGACTTCGTAAGAGGTTGCTACCATACGGAAGACGGATACTGGTTCTTCGTTGATAACGGATTTGGTAACACAAATTTAGCGGCAAAAAGTGATTCTGACCCTGACAGAATCAAATGGATGTCTAAAACTCGAAGCAATCAGATTATTTATAGAGTAAAAGATGACCCGATTTCTCTTACAACTCCTTCAGCATACGAAAAACTATACGAAGATGCTACAGGTTCATACACAATAACATCTGCAGAAGGCACAAAAACCACAATTCCAGGATATTACAGCAAATATTTCTATATAGCCGTAGATAATTCACAAAATATTTTCTCCAAGGGTAACACGGGAGCTATGTATGCCGCTCCAAGAGATTACACCGTGAGACAAAATGGAAACTATACTTCTCAAATAACAGGAAACTTACAAATCGGTGCAAAATTCACCGACGACGAAAGTCTTCTTGGAAATGATGAGGATAAGAGCCAGAAAGGACGTTGCGACTATATCTGTTGCAGAGGTGATTTATTTAATGGAGATGGAGAAGTACTCCTTTCGCCAAAAAGAAGTACATACGTATATCGCGTAAAACTTAACAATGGAAATTTAGTAAGCGAATCATGGACTTCTGCTTTTGCTGTTGATGCAGATAACCCGGGAAGCTCAGAGAACTATTCATTCTTCGTTGACGGTCCAAACAACACAAACCGCTATATCCACCAGACAAGAAGTAACTCTTTTGAAATACTTAAAATTAATGAGGATGGAGATGGACAATTAAAAGATAAAACTGAAGGAAGTGTAATAAATTATTTCGGCACGTCAGGTCAGGTAAACAACACCGGTGGTGCAACACTTTACTTTAAAGGTTACTCTTACCACAATGATATCTACTGTAACGACTTGTTTATTACTACACCAATGGGCTTAGGTTCCGTATGTGCAGGCTCATTCCAAGTAAACCTTGCACACCGCCCATCTGCAACATCAACTGATGATGAATTTGAATTCAACGATAAAATGTCACCTATTGGCATATTTGCACAGCGTGAAGAATCTTTCTCCAAGGTTGGAACAAACGCTAATAGCTCCATGTTCTATATGACTAAAGAAGTAGCAAAAGATTCAGAAGGACATACTCTTTATCATAAAAAAAGAACTTCAGACGGATTGGTTGATGACACAGATAACCCACAGTATAGACTTTTCATTTACCAGTACGTTCCACAATACCGTATTGCAAAATATGAAATTGTGCCTATCTTTGAACCTACTTACACGGAAATCACAATTGATATTCAGAAAAAATTCGACGAGACAGGAACAAACGTACTCGGTTTCTCAGATAAACTCTATTTCTACAAACCGGATTACGACGGCGGTGACTATGTGATTAAGGGTTACGACATCGTACTCACAACTCCTGACGGCAGAAAATATCACTATGTAGCTAAGCCTACTACTTATAAAGATGAAAATGAACAATTTATTTTCGAATGTGAAATCCACGAAATGGAACTCGTTGACGGAAACTGGGTAGATAATGGAAAACCGGCTCAGCAGTATGGCGATGACGGAAGACCGATGTACGACGAAGTTACGGGCGACCCTGTTTATTATGGAACGACATATTTCACTCCGCTACAAAATTCAAGTGGCACTGAAATTACATACGAATATGAAAATGAATTCGTGAAATACTACGAACTTCCATTCCCTATCACTTCTCTGGGACGCTACACTGCAGACATTGCTGTAATAATCGGTCCGCAGGGAACATCGGATGAAATTTTGTGTACTCCTCACCAGAGTTACATTGATATAAATATGGATGTAGTTGACCCTGAGGTAAAAGCCCAATATGCCGTTCTTGAAACAATAAATTCCGAACCGGACGTAGAATTCCCAATCCGTACAGATGTTTCATTCAAGCTCAAAGACGGTACTCACGACCCTGTTTCTTACTACGTATTATACGTTAAAACACCGGACGGCAATATGCATGAAATCACATGTGAGTCATATTACTGCTTGGTAGTGGATTCTGAAGGCAATCCGGTATTGGACGGTGATGGCAACTATCAGTTAGTTGAAGATACTCGTACTGAATTTGAACGTGGTGTATGGGTAATTGACAACGGTCTGCCAACACAGCAAATTTCCAACAAAGCACCGGGTCAATGTCCGCAATTCGGATCTAAAGACGATGATGGAACATACCCGCGCGAACCAATTGCAAGAATTCCGGGTTCATACGACTTTGATAACAACCCGGGCTATCCTCTCATTGAAAATGGTAATAATGAAGGTATGGAAGGTACAGTCTTCTCAATTTACCTTACAGACCCTCTGACAGAAGAGCAGAAAGTAGGCAAAACGGACCAAGAAATCAATGAACTCCGCAATTCACTACTGGAGCAATATGAATACATTATCATGCCTATTTATGCAGCAGACACTGCTTTTCAAATGGAAACAATCGGTGGTGCAACTGCCACATACGGAGGCACAACAGGCATAGAAGATGTTGAAGCAAACGAAATAAGCGTATTCCCTGTTCCGGCTGATTCAGAAATCACCGTGACTGCTCCATTTGAAATTAAAGAAGTTAAATTTTACTCGGTATCCGGTGCTGTGGTAAAAACAGCCACATTTGCAGGTGATTCCGATGAAGTTACTATATCTGTCCAGAATCTTTCATCCGGTTTCTATTACCTCAGTATAAATGGAAGCAGGAGCGTAAAATTCATTAAGAGATAAGATATAATTATTAGTTTATATTTTGAAAAAGCCAGCCGGGAGGTTGGCTTTTTTTTGTGTGTGATTTTTGGGAAGACCGGGAATTTTTGGGCAGCATGGGAGCTTAAGGAATTTGAGTATTTAAGGTGTTTAGGGTGTTTAAGGTGTTTAAGGTGTTTAAGGTGTTTAAGGTGTTTAAGGTGTTTAAGGTGTTTAAGGTATTTAAGGTGTTTAAGGTAGGAAATTTCAGTTAATACCCAAATTTTATGTGGCGGCGAGTGGCTGAG
>JBJECR010000043.1:0-17372 GCA_051871275.1 Muribaculaceae bacterium
ATGCCATACTGAACTTTAGCACCGGATATTCCGTCCAATCTTTCTCAACGGAATCAATAAACAAACCTTTGAAAAGTTCTTTTTTACCCTCAAAATAAGACTGAAGAGTGGAAACAAGAAGCGACTTTCCGAATCGCCTCGGGCGGCTCAGAAAGATATAACTGCCAAGATTTATCATCTTATAGATGTATTCCGTTTTGTCAACATACAGGCAGTTGTTATTGACAAGTTTCTCGTAGGTCTGAATACCTACCGGTAATCTCTTAAGTACCTTTGTTCCCATAGTTCAGTGCGTTTGATTCTACAAAAATAAGCATTTTCTTTCATTTACAAAAGAAAATGCGAAATTATGCCTCTATAACAATTATTTTCTCACTATAGTTTTCGCTAAAACAGAAAGTGATACGGCTGTTTACGCATCTATTGATTATTCCGTATTTTTGAAAAAGAGGCAAATTTCAATCTTCTTCAAAAGTTTTGTTTTTAATGTGATTGCCTGTGATTTCCTCCAGAAAATCCTTACGCATCAGCATCAAGACGTCCTGAGTGTATTTGTGAAGAAGACCTTTATAATACGTCACGTCTTTGTGGTTTGACTTTGTGATTTTTTCCCAAAGTGTTTGTTCTATAGCATCTTTATATGCTTCTTCAATCATGTCGAAACTATCATCAGTCAGCAGTTTGCGTAATTTCCGCTCTTCAAGCACCAACTGAGAGCCCTTGCTCTCATCGGGACCATATTGTTTCCAAAGTCCCTCAAGGAAAGCATAATATTCCTGCTCAATTTTTTGTGGCAAATCTTTCGTGTATTCACCAATAGTTTCCGGGCGTTCTATTGCCGCCTCCGCAGTCAAATTGCCAAAATACTTCTTTAGCAATTCCTCTTCCTTCTCTATGCAAGTGCGTTCTATCTGTTCGTTACTCATAATCGGTTTATTTTGCTTCATGTGCCACAAATTTACATATAATCTGCGAAATTTCACACTGATAATTAAAGAAATCTTTTTTAGGCACTATTTTCACTAATAAAAAAACGGCACGGAAAAGAAACTCTCTCCCGTGCTGTTTTTTTTAGAATTAATCAAATTTACGAAGCCTGATTAAGAGCCTGTATTAAGGCTGTTTTTATGATTGTTCACCTTATTTTACTCTTGTCCAAACTTCAACATCACCATCTGATGAATCTGAAATGTATTTCAGCACCATACTTGTTCCGGAGTTTGATACCACTTGGTAATAATCAGGTTCGTCTTCGTCATCAAAACTTAAAACAAGAGACTTTTTGTCATATTTATATGTACCGGATTCATAATATTTGCCCCAATAATCATCTTCAGTCCACAAAAAGGTTCCATTCTCATTAAAAGTATAAGTTTCTTCCCAATCGTATTCGGAATGTTTCCACGTTCCAATGATATCTGATGCATCATCATCGTCATCGTCACTGCAAGAAGTAAAACCAAGGCTGAGAGTCATTGCCATGAGAAGCATGGCGAGAAATTTAAGTTTTTTCATTGTGATTAATTAATTTGTTAGTTAATAAAATGTTATAAATAAATTAAAAAGTAAGGTGTTTTTTGTATAAGTTATGCTGAATAATTAGTTTTGAAGCACTTATTTTGTTTTCCTCGTTGCACGCAGTGTTATCCATTAGCGGATATCCTACTCCATGCCAATTATAGTCGTATAGATTTAGCAAGCGGATAAGTGTGGGATATATATCAGACTGATAGTGACACCTATCGCTCAAGGAGTAATTTTGAGACTTATTACCATTTACTATTATCACAGGTATATGGCTTTTATTAGCATCCGGGAAGATTTCGGCGATGTATTTTCGTTCCCATATTGAGAATGTAGGGTGGTCGCTCGCTATTACTACAAGTGTTTTGTCAAAATCAGCTTTTTTGCTCAAATAATTCATGAAAATTCCCACTGCACTATCCGTATAATGCACAAGTTTAAGATAATTATTTGCGTTTTTGGGCAACTTTTCTTTTATAGGCATATCTGCTTCACTGAAAGTTTTATATGGCGTATGGCAAGAGTATGTCAAAATCTGAAAAACGTTACTTTTATCTTTGTGCCATAGATTATTGTTTTCAATATCTGCAATTACTTTGTCCATCAAATCTGCGTCTTGAATACGAGTTCTGTTTATTTTTCTTGATGAAAAAAAGTGAGTGGAATCTATCCCAAGTTTACTGTGAAATTTTTCCATATTGTACGTTGATGGCAAATCTGTGGAATAATAGTGTACCGCAAAATTGCTCTTTTGTTTGAATGCATGGTATATGGAAGGGTATTCCGTCCCGGTATATTTAAAGCAAAAAATTTCATCTTTAAGAGGCAAAAGTCCGCATAGAGTTATAAGCTGTGCGTCTATTGAACGACCGCAACCTGTTTCTGAAATAATGTCTGTGCAACAAAGATTCTTTTTATCGTTTATGAGACTATTGAGTACCGGAGCAACTTCTTTTCCTCCGACTTTTGCTTCAAGTGCCCAAGATTCAAGCGATTCCATAAATATGAATACCAAGTTTTTAAAATCGCTTTGTATGCTGTCTTTTTCCAATCTGTGGCTTAAAGCTGCTTTTGCAATTTTTATAGAGCCGGGAGTAATCCGCTCTATTTGCAGATAATCATAAGCCAAAACTACCGGAATGGAAAAATAAGCGGCAGACAGAGGGTGAGAATTGTGTTGTTTGGAATTGATAGTTATCTGTCCTTTTATGCTCGTAGGACTGTTTAAAACCGCTACTGTTACAATTCCAAGAATAATTAATACTAAAAAATTCACCCACGCAGAAATATGGAACTGTATCTTCCTGAACTTCAACCTGTTTACAATAACAATTAAAATAATTGTTGACGATATAATCAGCAAGTCCTGAATTTTGATGTTGTAAATCACAGCATCAAGAAAATCAAATATGTTAAAAACCTCAGAATAGGAACCTAAAGGAATCCAGCTGTCAAAAGTGCGTAGATAGATAAGGTTTGCCTCTATAAATATTATGTAGCAAAAGAAAATGCAGATAGAAATCATTCGCTTTCCCGTTATCACTCCTAAAAACATAAATATAAAACTTGCAAAAAATGGCCATACCAATATTTTGCAATAATCTATATATTGATAAGCACAGGCTACTTCATTCACCCATACAAGATTTAGCAAAGTGATTGATAAATAAAAAATAAGTATGAAGCAATAATCTACGGGGGTCGCCGATTTCATCTGCATTTTGTTTAATATAAGGGTGCCTCAATGAAGGAAAAGCCGCTGAAGCACCCTTAGAGATGTTTTTGCTTTTATTTTATTCTTGTCCAAACATAAACATCACCATAGTGGTCTCTAAGCACCAAACTTGTTTCGGAGATTGAAACCACTGTGTAATATTCTGTTTCGTCTTCATCAAACGTTAATGCAAGAGTATTGTTGCTATATTTATACTTTCCTGTCTCTATGTCTGTTTCACCGTAATAATAATCCACTTCTGTTAATTCAAAACTTCCATTTTTGTTGAATGTAATAGTTTCGGTTTCATATGAATCACTATGCATCCACGTTCCGATAATTTCCGGTGATTGCACATCATCGTCATCATCGCTGCAAGAAGTAAAAGCAAAGCTGAGTGTCATTGCCATGAGAAGCATGGCGAGAAATTTAAGTTTTTTCATTGTTAGTAATTTTTTAATGTGAATATTTTAATTCTATTTAATTTTGTTATAGGTAAATGTATGGTAACTATCTTCATAGCCTAATATCATAACATCTTTAGTGAGACTTTTTACAACATAAAGTTCAGTGTCTGAAATATCAGAATCTTCAAACAAAATCAATCTCTTGCTGCCACTATTATATGTATATGTACCATATTCAACATTATACACAGTTCCGTCGTAACCATATTGAGTAGCGTATGTTCCATTAGAATTTAATTGCATTTCTTCAAATTCGCCTTCGTCATACCAATACCATGTTCCAATAATGCTTGCGTCATCATCGTCATCATCACTGCAAGAAGTAAAAGCAAAGCTGAGTGTCATTGCCATGAGAAGCATGGCGAGAAATTTAAGTTTTTTCATTGTTTGTGATTTTTTTTATAGTTTAAATTTTAGAAATATATACCTGCAGAAAAACCGACTTCTGCTTCTGCGTTTGAACTAAATGGGAAATTAATGAAAGGTCCCAAAAATATGCCACATTTATCACCGACATAAAAAGTTGGAGAGATACCCATTCCCCATGATGTCTTTGTGTCGTCATTTTCATCAAAATATAGTCCACATAATACATCAGTTTTCAAAACAGCCGCAATTTTAGGAGTTATGTAATAACCAAATGCCGGACCAAGTTCTATTATATCTGTAGTATAGTCAGATGGGACTAATCCAAAATTAAAATTAAAGGGACTAAAATGAACTCCTGCATAAAATCTTTCTGCGAGTTTCCAATTTAAAGCAGTCCATCCAAGACCATAATGCCCTGAGGCTTTTACATCATCAAAAGTGGTTGCAGTATATCCAAACTCAAAAAAGCTGTCTTTTCGTGCTGATTCAAAATCATCTTCGTATGATGAAGAATAATCTCCGTTTTGAGAAACGCTCTGTGAAGAAAAGATTGCATTTCCGGAAGGATTGGATTGCGGAGCTGCGGCATCTTGTTTTCCATCGCTTGCAGCAACTTCCACAGTTAGTTCCATACCAACGTAGATAAACTGTGCTGCATCCGGGTTGAGTTCAATGATGCGAGCTTCTGTAGTGCCATAGCGTTTAGCTATAGTGGCAAGAGTTTCACCTCTGTCAACAGTGTGTTTTACTGTGCTTTGTGCAAAAGCGGAAATTGAGGTCATAGCGAACATTATCGCTACCACGACCAAGTTTTTTACTAATTTTTTCATTGTTATAAAATTTTATATTGGTTTATTGATTTGTTTAGAAACCGTTTCATAATCAAGCACGATTAATCCGTTTGGATAACGAGGTAATTGGACATTTTCCAGAAGTCTGCGGCATTAAGCACTTTCAGAGTGAAAGTACCGGAAACGGACGTTGTCAGTTCGTATGCTACATTTGGAGTGTTTGTGAGGATTTTCGGTCTTTTTGCAGCAAATGTTATTTCTCTCCACTCGCGAATATCCACTTTTATAAACTTTGTTCTGTCCAACATAGCATTTGAAACGAGTTTGCCTTTCTTGATAATACCTTTACGCTCAAGGTCTTTTTTAGTGGCAATAAGCACATATCCCTGGTTTAGTACCTCGTCTTGTGTGGCAAGTGCTTTTTCTTGTCGGGCATTTCGTTTTTCAAGTTCGCTGATAGTGTTTGCTTGTGTATTAATCTGTATTTTTTGATTTTCCACCACTTTGCGTAGGTCTGCGATAGTCACGTTTGCCTTTTCAACTTCTTCTTGGAGAGTGCTTATTTGCTGGTTTTTCTGTGCAATTTGTTGTTTAAGGTGAGCAATAAGTTTATGTGTTTGGCTCAGGGAATCTTGTGTAGCGGATAGTTTCTGTTCCAATTCCAGAATCTTAGCTTCTTGTTTTTTCAAGAGAGCATCAAAACGCAAAAGATTTTGGCGTACGTCATCTTTTGTGAGCGGTGTTTCCCCATTGTTAAGGAAAATCATTTGCTCCTCCTGAGCAATGGAATCCAGAGTTTCATTGAGCACATCTATAGCCATGCTGTACTCGTTCAGAGTGGTAGCTTGAAACTCCATTTCTTTTCTCAGAGAGTCTCTTTCTTCCTCCAGTTTCATCATTTCCGAGGTGGAAACGCCGCAACTTGTGAGATTTAGTATAAATATAGCGAGTGATGCAATGATGGTTATTCGTTTCATATTTGTATAGTAACTATTGTTCTACATATATCATTAATTCAATACCTATTTTCAGTTGTGCCGTATCTTTAGTGCTGTCTTTAATCAGGTCGTAGTTCCACTCTCTGATTTGTTTTGTGGTTAGGTTATATTTTTCCGCAATTGCCTGCAGTGTATCACCTTTTGTCACAGTATGGTAAGTCAAAACGGATTTTTTCGGTGCCGGCTCTTCCGGTTTTGCTTCCGGTTCAGGTTCCGCCGGTTTCACCTCAAAAGGCGTGATAATGTCTATCATACCGCTTTTGTATCTAATCATAAATACGTCCGAGTAACGTCGCACCATAGAGGTCGTTTCGCTTTTTTTGAACATCTTTTTTTCTTTCACGGTATAATAAACACCATTTTCGTGGAGTTCCACTCTTTCTGTTGCTATTTCGCCACCGGAAACAAGGTAAATCACGTCCATTTTCTTGAAGTCCGGGCATTTCTCTTCGCCTGTAAGTCTTTTTCCTTCAGGAGTGATGTAAAAATTTCCTTGCTTTTCAATGTAGATTTTATAAACTTCGCTTGACGGCACTTCCTGCACTCGAGGGTCTGATGTGTCAATGTATGAAAACATAATTTTTTCTTGACTGACTTGATGAATCTTTACGGGAGTCATACGTCCGTCACGAAAGATGATGTGGTCTGAAGCAAACACCACACTTGCAAATAGTAAAACTGTAAGTAATAGAATGTTACGTTTCATTATTATATGTTTTTGATTGATTTAATTTGCGGTATAATATGCATAAGCATAATATTGTCCGTTGAGAATAATCTGAACGGAAGGATGATAATTTGCCTTAACCTCGCTTTCATATTTGTTCAAGTACTTGATAGCGGTATTAAGCAGGTCTCTTTCGCTGGAAGTAAGGCTTGATTTGTTTTTTAAGGACACATAAGAGTTATAGTACATTTCACATTCACTCAATTTGTTACTGTCCTTATTTACAAATGCGTAATAATACCAGAATGGATTTTCAAAAGTTACATTTTCCGTGTTGCCACTTTGAGATGCCGCATAGTAGTACGCCTGATTTCCAACGGAAACAGTTGTGGCACTTGCATTGTATGTGTGACCTATTCCATATTGCACATAATATGTTGGCAACACACTTCTTATTTTTGATGTTATATAAAAGGTAAATGTATAGTCGCGGTAGTAAGCATCTACGGAAACATTATCGTCTATAATTTCTTCTATGTCAATATTTTGACCGGAACCGTTTGTCGGGTCATCTAAATCAGAAATGGGATCATCATCACCGCCACCGCAAGATGTGAAAAGTGCTGAAACCGCTAATAGCATCATCAGGAACAGAGTTCGTTTTTTCATAATGTCTCGGTGTCTCCTCTCGTCCCCTGATTTGACTGTTTATTAAAAAGGATTAGACATAAAAAAGCGTAGGACGATGTTCGGTTTATCTTCTCGGAGGCATCGCCAAACGCCTTGTACTAAATAAACAGTCCACTCCCACGCCTTATCGTATATCTCGATATCCCCTTGTCCGGGAGTGGATAAACGACAAGCAGAGCGTTTTGTTGACTGCTTCCTCCTTAGTACATTTGAAATTGGCGATTTCCGAGAAAGGATAAAGCATGAAACGCTTATCATATAACGTATTTATAATTGCGGACTCTCTCCGCACTTGCAAATTTAGTAAAACTTATTTTATTTCAGCAAATTTTGGGCGAATTTTTTTCAAGTGGAATTTTTGCAGATGATAATGATGATAATTCTTGATCATAATTTACCAAAATCTCCAAAAAACTGTTTTTGTGCAAAATTTTCACTGTAGTGCACAAAACATGCAGATTTTGTGCAATAAATTTGCTGTAGTGCACAAAAATGCCTAATTTTGTGCAGTATAAAATCATTTTTGCATGAAAAATATAGTTTTAAGCCAGAAAGAGGAGTTAAAGTATCTTCAAAGCAGGCAGTATGTAGAGCGTGTTCAGTACAAGGGCAGTTTGTCTCTTTTGGAAACGGACTTGATAAAACTTATTACGGGTCCGCGCCGTGCGGGGAAGTCCGTTTTTGCATTGCAATTGCTTGCCGGCAAGCGTTTTGGCTATCTGAATTTTGATGATGCAAAGCTGTTGTCAGAGTTTGATGAAGATGCGGTGTTTGACGCACTGAAAGAGGTTTATCCGGGCTTTGAATACTTACTGCTTGATGAGGTTCAAAATCTGGCAAATTGGGATTTATGGGTGAGTAAACTCAGGAGGAGAGGTGTGAACCTTGTAATAACGGGAAGTAATGCAAAGATGTTGTCAAGCGAAATGGCTACCGTGCTGACAGGCAGGTATGTAGAAATAGAGATACTTCCCTTCTGTCTTGAGGAGGCGATGTCGCTTTATACTGAGGAAGTTGAAGATGCGAATTATGAATATCTGAAGTGTGGAGGGTTCCCGGAGGTGGTGAAGCACCGCGACATTATGTCCGGCTATCTGTCATCGCTGTATGATTCTATAATACTTAAAGATATAGTGCACAGATATAGGGTTCGAAAGACTGACGACCTGCGTAATTTGTCGGATTTTCTGCTTGAGAACTATGGTAATCAGCTTTCTTACAATGAAATTGCAAGATTTCTGAATTTGTCGAGTGTGAACACTGTAAAAAAATACTGCGGTTACCTCAGTGAGCCGTATTTGTTTTTCTTTTTGCCGAGGTTTGACAATAAGGTGAAAGTTATGCTTAATGCTCCTCAGAAAATTTACATAGTGGATAATGGTTTTATTACTGCAAATTCCGTGTCGCTATCCGGAAATCTTGGCAGAATGCTTGAAAATCAGGTGTTTGTGAGCCTGATGAGAAAGGGATATAAGCCCGGCAACGGAATGTTTTATTTTCGGACAAGGTCTGACAAGGAGATTGACTTTGTAACGAAGGAGGGTAGCAAAATAAAGGCTTTAATACAAGTGTCTTATGATATATCTAATCTTAAAACGCGTGAACGCGAGTTTGCGGCACTGTATGATGCCTCGTCTGAGCTGAATTGTGACAACCTTATAGTGGTCACATGGAACTATGAGGGCACAGTGGAATATAAGGGCAAAGTAATAAAGTGTGTAAGTTGGACTCAGTTCTAATCTGTATGTAATTATATTCTGCGACTTGCCCAGTCACCGCGGTCCAGATTGCGGTAGCCGATGGCTTCCGTGATGTGCCGGGTGAGGACAGACTCGCTGCCATCGAGGTCTGCTATTGTGCGGGCAACTTTGAGGATACGGTCGTAGGCACGGGCGGAGAGGTCAAAGCGGGTCATGGCGGCTTCCAGGCGTTTCATTCCTTCTTCGTCCGGACGAGCGTATTTGTTTATCATTCTGGAGTTCATCATAGCGTTGCAATATACGTTTTTCTCGTCTTGGAAGCGGCGGAGCTGTATCTGGCGTGCGGCAATCACGCGGTTGCGTATGCTTTCCGATGATTCACCTTTTTTCAGTGATGCTATTTCCTCAAACGGCACGGGGAGGATTTCCACTTGTATGTCTATGCGGTCCAGGAGCGGTCCGGAGATGCGATTGAGGTATTTTTGCACCATGCCGGCGCCGCAAGTGCACTGTTTTGTGGGGTGGTTGTAGTAGCCGCAAGGGCAAGGGTTCATAGATGCCACGAGCATGAATCCTGCGGGGTAGTCTATGGAATATTTTGCACGGGAAATGTTTATGTGCCTGTCTTCCAGCGGCTGACGCATCACTTCCAGCACTTGGCGGCTGAATTCTGGAAACTCGTCAAGGAAAAGGACACCGTTGTGGGCAAGGGATATTTCTCCGGGCATGGGGTTTGCACCGCCGCCCACGAGTGCTACTGGTGAAATGGTGTGATGCGGTGCACGGAAAGGGCGTTGCGTCATGAGCATAGAGCCGCGAGCGAGTTTTCCTGCCACGGAGTGTATTTTTGTTGTTTCCAGTGCTTCCTGGAGTGTGAGTGGTGGAAGAATGGAAGGTAAACGCTTAGCCATCATGGATTTACCGGAGCCGGGAGGTCCTATGAGGAGGATATTGTGTCCGCCTGCACATGCCACTTCAAAGGCACGCTTCACGTTTTCCTGTCCTTTTACGTCCTCAAAGTCGCAGTCGAAGAGGTCGCTTGCTTTTTGAAATTCTTCACGGGTGTTTATAACCGTAGGCTCTAATTTTTCTTCACCGATAAGGAAGTTTACCACCTGCTTGAGGGATTCCACGCCATATACTTCCAGGTTGTTTACCACAGCGGCTTCGCTGACGTTTGCCTTTGGCACGATTAGCCCCTTAAATCCCTGTGCACGAGCCATTATTGCCATTGGGAGCACTCCTTTTATTGGCAGCACGCTACCGTCAAGTGCAAGTTCGCCCATGAGCATGTATCCGCTGAGTTGCTCTGCCGTGATTATGCCGGAAGATGCGGCTATTCCCACGGCAATGGGGAGGTCGTAGGCGGAGCCTTCTTTTTTCACGTCGGCGGGCGACATGTTCACCACAATATGGTGGCGTGGCATACCGTATTCCGCCTCAATGAGTGCGGAGCGTACTCGTTCATAACTCTCTTTTACGGCGGCATCCGGCAGTCCCACGATTGTGAAACCGATACCTTTGTCGGAAGATACTTCCACTGTCACGGGAATGGCATCTATTCCGCAAACTGCTGCTGCAAAGGTCTTTATGAGCATGGCTGAGTGGCGTTTTTATATGGTGGTAAAAATTTATTTGTTCGTATCTATTATTGCCGCTATGGAGTCGCAGAGGGCTGTGACAGATGTGCCGCGGTATTTTTGGCTTCCTACGGAGTCACAGAGGATAAAGAGCGGAAGTCGCTGAATGTTCAGTTTCCTTATTTGCGGAGAAGCCACGGCACCGGCAGTCCACAGTTCTTTTCCTGAGAGCGGTGCGTCTGCTATGTTTTTCTTCCATTCCGCAGTGTCTTTTTGCAGACCTATGTTCAGGATAGCGAGTTTTTTTGCAGCGTATTTTTTGTCGAGGCTGTCAATGGCATTTTTGACGGAGTCTTTTCTCATTTCCGCAGCATCGTGGAAAAAGAGCAGAGACAGGTTGCTGTCCTTGGGACTGAATGTGGTGAGCGAATCGTCTTTGCAGTAGAGCGACATTGGCATCACCGCTGTTCCCTTTGCATCGCTTTCAAAGCGGAGGAGCATGGACGTGTAGCCTTCCACTATCTGTGCCGGGCGGTACTCCTCGTTTATGGAAAGGAGCACGGAATCTGCACGGACGGGGTTCCGGTTGCTATCGTAGTAAATGGCAAAGAGTGCTGCGGCAAGGAGATTTTTCTGTCCTCGTGCAATCTCGCTTTCAATAGCGGCATTTATGTCATCAGAGTTGTCGTGAAGTAGAAGTGTCTGATTGTCAGTAATAAAACGAGCAAGGCGTTTCGCATCGTCATTGCCGTCTATTTCAATTTTGTATGGGTCGCTGACGGAAAATTTACACTCTATATCATCTCCGTTTCGAGCAATAAGGTGTCCTATCACCACGGTTTGGTTTGTGATAATGGTGATAAGTGCAGGCTTTTCGGAGCGACCTTCAAAGGTGAAATTGTCGTTGATAGCGGAAGCCACGCCTATTTGCAGAGCCGAGCCGTTGAAGTAATAAAACTTCAGGTTTCGTGTTCCGAGTCCCTCAATGGTGCCTTTTACTCGGAAAGTGTCGCTGTTGCCGCAGGCTGTGAAAAGGAGTGCGACAAAAAGAGAGATGATAATATGTAAATTTTTAAGCATACCCGTATTTCTTTTTTGCATCACGGCAGCAGCCGTCACTCTTTGCGGCTGATAACAAAATCTATCAGACTGCGGAAGGCTTCCGTGTCGTATTTCTCAGGCAGAGTGTCCAGTACAGCCATAGCCTCGTTGCGGAAGCGGCTCATGGTTTCGTATGCATATTCTATTCCGCCGTTTTCCTTGGCGTAGTCTGTCAGAATGTGTATTTCCTCCGTTGTAAGCACCTCTTTTTGAGAGAGTTTCAGCATTTCCTCATGAGCGGGAGCCGTTTCGTCTGCAAGCACATGCAGGAGCGGGAGCGTGATTTTGCCCTCGCGGAGGTCATTGCCCGTAGGTTTGCCGATAGTTTCGTCGTCGTAATAGTCAAAGATATCGTCTTTAATTTGGAAACAAAGTCCAAGCAGACGAGCAAATTCACGGATAGCGGCTGTTTCCTCCTCATTTGCCTTCACGGCGTATGCACCCATTTCCACGCAAGCCATAAAAAGCGAAGCCGTCTTGCGGAAAATAATTTCAAAGTAAGCATCTTCGCTGAGGGTGTGGTTTTGAGCGTTATAAATCTGGTCTATCTCGCCTATAGAGAGCAGTTTACCGAGCTGTGCGATAGCACTTATAATTCGGACATCGCCGGTTTCGAGTGCTTTTTGCAGGGAAGAAGAGACAAAGAAATCGCCCACGAGCACAGCGATATGGTTATCCCAAATGCCGTTTATAGTAGGCTTGTTACGTCGCAATTTTGTTTCGTCAACCACATCATCGTGAATAAGCGAAGCATTGTGGAGGAGTTCCACGGAAGTAGCGGCGGAGATAGTTTCCGGATTCACCTTGCCAAAGAGTTTGGCACTGAGAATCACGAGAATAGGACGGATTTGTTTTCCTTTCGTGCGGAGATAATTATCCACAACTTCATTCATCAGTGGATTAGGTGAATGGAGAGTAGCTGCAATATCCTCGTTTAGCAATTTCAGTTCCTCTGCTATATCTTCTTGTAAACGCGAAAGGGTAGTCATACGGTTCTTTTCAAAATATTTTGCAAAATTAGCAAAAAATTTGAAATGAAATGATATGATATGGGATTTTAGTGATTTTTAGTTTTTTCCAATATAGCTAATATAGCTACCTTAGAGTTTGTTTTTTATAGCTCAAGCTTGGTGTATTCGAGTCCGAAGGCTTCTGCCACTGCGGGGAATACAATTTTGCCGCTTACGATGTTTACGCCCTGGAAGAGTGCGGAATCTTCTTTGCAAGCCTGTTTCCAGCCTTTGTCTGCCAGTTTGATAGCATACGGCAGTGTGGCATTTGTGAGGGCAAGCGTGGAAGTCATTGGCACTGCACCCGGAATGTTTGCAACAGCGTAGTGTACTATGCCGTCAAGCTCGTATGTCGGCTCGCTGTGTGTTGTGGGGTGTGAGGATTCGAAGCAACCACCCTGGTCGATAGCCACGTCAACGAGGAGTGCACCTTTTTTCATCACTTTGAGCATATCTTTTGTTACCAAGTGAGGTGTGAGGGCTCCCGGAATAAGTACTGAGCCTATTACTACGTCTGCATCGCGGATTTCGTTTTCAATGTTTGCTGCAGAGGAATAGAGTGTTTTCACTTGCGGAAGAATTTCTGCCACGTGGCGGAGTGTCGGGAGGGAGATATCCGTGATAGTGACATCTGCACCCATGCCGGAAGCGATTTTGGCAGCATTGCGTCCTACAACGCCTGCACCGAGGATAACCACCTTTGCAGGTTTCACGCCGGGCACGCCTGCCATAAGTTTTCCCATGCCGCCTTGCGGTTTTTCCAGGAATCGTGCTGCCTGCTGTGCTGCCATGCGTCCTGCCACTTCACTCATAGGCACGAGCAGCGGGAGTGAACGGTCCGGGAGACGTACTGTCTCGTATGCAATACAAACGGCACCTGCTTTGAGCATAGCGTCTGTGAGTGGACGGTCACTTGCAAAGTGGAAATAAGTGAATAGCACCTGGTCTTTTTTGATGAGTTCATACTCCGGTTCTATAGGTTCTTTTACTTTCACAATCATTTCCGCAATGTCATATACGTCTTTGATTGTAGGGAGAATTTCCGCTCCGGAATTTATGTAGTCGCTATCAGGAAAACCGCTGCCTACACCGGCATCGTGCTGTACATACACTTTGTGTCCGTGTTTTACCATTTCCTTAACACCGGACGGAGTCATTCCGACTCTGTTTTCATTGTTTTTAATCTCGGAAGGAACACCAATAATCATAGTTCTTTAATTTTTAGGATTAGAATTTTTAATTTTAGAGCGACTATCCGTAAAAGAATGACGTTCCGACGGCAAAATTACAAAAACAGCAAAAAATTGCAATATATTTTGCAAATTTTTTTTCTTTTTCTTGCAAAATAAATTTTTTATTGCGTAATTTGCGTAACGTAAAATGCGTAATGAGATTATTAATGAATAAAAAAGACATATATGAAACTGACTCTTAACAATCCGTTTGTGGTTTATGGCTACAAAGGCGAAGAATATTTTTGTGACCGCAGGGCGGAGTCGATAAAACTGATAAAAACGCTTGGCGGCGAGCAAAATGTTACTCTTTCCGCCCCTCGGCGTATGGGAAAGACGGGGCTTATCAAGCATATTTTCAGTAAGCTTGAGGCTGAAGGCGTACCATGCTTTTACATTGATATTTTTCCCACAAAAAGCCTTGAAGATTTCGTAAACATGCTTGCCTCTGCCGTTTTAGGCAAACTTGACAGTTTCTCTCAGTCTGCATTGAGAAAAATAAATGAGTTTTTCAGCCAATGGCGTCCAACGGTAAGTTTGGACCAATTGTCCGGCATGCCTACAGTGTCTTTGGATATACGCAAGGGTGAAAGCGAGGCAAGCCTCAAGCAAATTTTCGAGTACCTAAAGCAATCAGACAAACGCTGTTACATAGCAATAGATGAGTTTCAGCAGATTCTCCAATATCCGGAAAAAGGAGTAGAGGCAATGTTGCGCTCATATATTCAGTTTTTGCCAAACGTGTATTTTATTTTCTCCGGCAGTCAGCAGCACATTATGGAGCAGATGTTTTTGTCTTCAAACCGTCCGTTTTTTCAGAGTACGTACATTATGCAACTCAATCCGATAGACCGCGAGACGTATCGCTCGTTTGCAAACAAATGGTTTGGTGAAAAAGGCTTGGAAATAGACGCAGACACCTTTTCCAAAATTTATGATTTTGCAAAAGGCATAACCTGGTATATTCAGTCTATTTTGCATAATATTTATGAGAATCCGGTGACTGAAATCACTCCAAACGTAGTGAACGACACTATTTTGGAATTTGTGAAAGAGCAGTCTGCAGCATACCAGAATTACTGTTTGCTCTTCACGGAGAATCAACTGAAACTGCTTACTGCTATAGCGTCTGAAAACACTGTGAAAGAACCTCTGTCTGCCACATTTATCAGAAAATACAAGTTATCTGCTCCCAGCAGTGTCAAAACGGCATTGAGGGCACTTATGGAAAAGCAGTTTATAAGTCGGACGGCAGAGGGTTATTTTGTTACGGACCTCTTTTTTGCCTGTTGGCTTAGATATAAATGATAAAAATATATGCGAAAAAAAGCAAGGTTCCGGAAAACCTTGCTTTTTTGTTATGGTAAAGTGCTCCGGTTATTTTACGAGCACTTTCATTTTTGCATTTTGTCCCGGGAGAACTATGATGTATGCACCGTACGGGAGCATGATTTCATCATCGTTTTGAACTACGGGGAGCGTCATTATCTGACGGCCGGCAATGTCGTAAATGCCTACGTTATAGTGTGGTGCGGAGCAAACAAAGCGTACGCCACCGGGGATGTTGCAAGTGGAGAGCTGCATATCGGCTTCAATACCTGTCACACCGGCATGTTCCACGAAAATCACGTTTGAAGGCTGTGAACGATAGCCCAGGCGAACAGACTGCACATAGTAGCTTTCAGATTCAGAACCGGCAAATTCGTCTATTTCAAGTGAATTTGTGTCGGATTCTATTTCTTCCGTAGATGAAACACCGTTTGCAAGACGTGTGCGAGTGACAACGTAGTAGTCTATTTCATCACCTGCAGGCACTTCCCAGTTTGCAGTGTATGAGTCTTCCTGGATGTCTGTTGCCTCAAGTGCCTTGATTGTCTGCAAAGTAGGCACGGCACAACATTCAGCATTGAGGTTTATGGTGAGTGAGCCTGAAATACCACCGTCATACACCACGAGTTTTGTGGTGTGTTTGCCTATTTCCGTAGGAGTGTAAGTGATTTCAAGGTAATAGCCGGAAGCGGCATTTACTTTGCTTGAAGCAATAGAAGTGGTTGGAAGTGAGAACATTGCCTTGTTTCCGCCGGAGAGTGCGAGGGTGAGGTTCCCTGTGAGGTTCTCGCCGCGGAAAAGGAGGTGTGTAGTGGTGGATTTGCCTATAGCCACTTGTCCCATATCCACGTTCATATCTTGCACGGGAGTGATGAGGTTTGGATCACCTACAGGTTCGCTGCTGCTTGACTCATAGAAAAGTTGACCTTTTTTGTTACCCCAGAGGTATTCTGCAAGTTCCGGATAGTCGATAAACGGGTTACGGTTGTTTTGCACTTTATATACTTCCTCGTTGCGGTAAAATTCCTTTTCGCTTGGCGGGTCATCGCGGTGCCATTTCATGAGGAGGTTAATGGACCAGGAGTTGAGCGTAGGATAAGTGTTTTGCTGCACCATGTAGGTGTATTTCCAGGTGAGGTTCTGGTAGCAGCACACCATGTAGAAATATGCACGAGCAAGGTCGCCTTTGTAGCGGTCGTCCGGTTCAAAAACTTTGGAGGCGCCGCCGCCTTGTCCGGTGACGGGGGTTCCCACTTTTGAGCAACCGTTGTCAAAAGAAGATGTTGCCACTTCGCCCAGAGGGTAGTTACTTTTTTTGGTGTTGGCAGTCACGTCAGACGGATATAGGTGGTTCAAATCCACGTATGCCGGAGTGTCTGTGCCGCCGCCCCACCAGCTTTTGGGGAAAGAGTGTTCGCGGTTAAGTCCTGAAAAAGACGGAGCATAACGAACCTCATCGCTATACATGTCCCACCACTGGTTTGTGCCGGGATAAACGTCTGTGTTTGCGAAGTACTTTGGCAGATTTGTGTAAGAGGATACGAGTGAATGGTCCTTAAGCAGCTCATATATAGCGGTTTTAAGTGCTGCTTCGGATTTACCGTTGAGTGTGCGGTAGTATCCCGTAGGGATTTCTGCTGTGGCAGCGAGGCAGAGGAGGAGAGCCAGTGCTGCCGTGATTTTTCGGAGTGAGAGTAGTTTCATTTAATTTGATGTAATGTAATGTTCTATGTTTGGGATTGGATATCTCCTGCGGAAAAATGCAGGTAACTGCAAAATTACTCTAAATCTGCTAAATATTAGATAATTAAAGCAAAATATTAATAATTATTAACAAATCTACTGTTTGGCACAAAAAAACTTCCGCACAAGTTTGGAGCAAGTGCGGAAGTGGGTTTTTAAGTTATGTAAGGTTTGTTTAGTCTTACGTAATTTGGAAGTGATTAGTCGATAGCTTCGTCTGCTTCGTAGCCACCCATTTCGCGGATAGCGTTTTTGAGCATAACGTACTGCTGGAAGAGGTGGTTTACAGGCACTTCGTTCTGAGTGTAGTCGTGCATCGGGCTCTTGAGGAAGAAGCTGAGGAAACGTTGAGTTCCGTAGCGTCCTGCACGAGCAGCGAGGTCGCTGAGAAGCACGAGGTCAAGGCAGAGAGGAGCAGCGAGGATAGAGTCGCGGCAGAGGAAGTTAATCTTAATCT
>JBJECR010000044.1:0-17011 GCA_051871275.1 Muribaculaceae bacterium
AGTTCTTCAAAAGAATTTACTAATTTTGCACTTGCCACTTGACTCTACATTGGCAACAATTTTGCAACAAATTTGTTTATATATAGAAATATGTGTAACTTTGCATATTACAATCTACGGTAAAAAGAAATGAGACAACTAAAGATTACCAAATCAATCACAAACCGCGAGAGTGCATCGCTCGACAAATACCTACAAGAGATAGGTCGTGAAGAACTGATTAGCGTGGAAGAAGAGGTTGAACTCGCTCAAAAAATCCGTATGGGTGACGAACGTGCCCTGGAGAAATTGACGAGAGCAAATCTCCGTTTTGTCGTTTCCGTGGCAAAACAATACCAAAATCAGGGATTAAGCCTTCCGGACCTTATCAACGAGGGTAATCTCGGCTTGATTAAAGCAGCGCAAAAATTTGACGAAACTCGTGGTTTTAAGTTTATCTCCTATGCCGTATGGTGGATTCGCCAATCTATTCTACAAGCACTCGCAGAACAGTCTCGTATTGTGCGTTTGCCTCTGAACCAGGTAGGCTCGCTGAACAAAATCAGCAAAGCTCTTTCCAAATTCGAGCAAGAAAACGAACGTCGCCCGTCTGCAGAAGAACTCGCAGAAGAACTTGACGTGCCGGTAGAAAAAATTGCGGATACACTCAAAGTGTCAGGCCGACACATCTCTGTAGATGCTCCTTTCGTGGAGGGTGAAGACAACTCTCTGCTGGACGTGCTCACAAATGATGATTCACCAATGGCAGACGCTTCATTAAATCAAGAGTCGCTCTGTAAAGAAGTGGACCGTGCGTTACACCAGTTAAGTGACCGCGAACGTGACATTCTGAAAATGTTCTTTGGCATTGGTTGCCAGGAGATGACGCTTGAAGAAATCGGTGCAAAATTTGACCTTACACGGGAACGTGTACGTCAGATTAAGGAGAAAGCTATCCGTAGGCTCAAAGGGCAGAAAAGTCGTCTGCTCAAAGCTTACTTAGGACAGTAATTTTTTTTGGCAAAGATTTTAAGGCGAGAGAGAGGTGACAGCTTCTCTCTCGTTTTTTCATAGCACCAATTTCCAAAAACAATAAAAAAATTTGTATCTTTGCATTATGATACTGAAACGCCTCACAGCACATAATTTCAAAAACATTGAATCCGCTGACGTGGATTTCTGCCCGAACATCAACGGGCTGATAGGTAATAACGGCATGGGTAAGAGTAATCTGCTGGATGCCATTTATTATCTGAGTTTTTGCCGCAGTTTCAGCGGTCTCCAGGACAAACAACTTGTGAAGAAAGGAGAAACGTTTATGATGCTGTCCGGCAACTATCTCCGCAGCGGAGTGGAAGAAGACATAAAATTCGGCTTTTCACCCGGCAAAAAGAAATCGCTCAAAAGAAAAGGCAAAGAATATGCTCGCCTCAGCCAGCACATTGGCTTATTTCCACTTGTGCTTGTGGCTCCGCAAGACATAAATATCATCACAGGGGCTTCCGAAGACCGACGTGCATTTCTGGATAAAATTATTTCACAAAGCGACAAACAGTATTTAGACAGCCTCATCCGATATTCACAACTGCTCGAACAAAGAAACAAACTTCTCAAAGATAAACATGCGGATTCCGCCCTTTTTGAGGCTATTGAAATTCAGATGCAGATAGCCGCCGACTATATAGCCAAGGCTCGCCGCACCTTTGTGAATTCTTTTTCGCCGATTTTTAATGACTATTACTCACGTATAGCAGACACAAACGAAGAAGTAAGCATTGGCTACACCACCACCGTCACAGAATCCGGCACACCGCTCACAAGCCAGTTTGACGAATGCCGCCGCAAAGACGAAATTCTGGGATATACCACTGTGGGTATTCACAGAGACGACATTGAAATGCAAATGAACGGTATGCCCGTAAAGCGAATAGCATCTCAAGGGCAATGCAAGACATACGTGATTTCCATGCGTCTGGCACAATACGACTTCTTGAGCCGTTCCACAGGACTGAAGCCACTACTCCTGCTTGATGATATTTTCGACAAACTGGACTCCACACGCGTGGAGCGAATAATAGAACTCGTAGCTGGCTACAAATTCGGGCAGATTTTTATCACAGATACAAATCGCTCACATTTGGACTCCATTATGAAACACATAAACGGAGAATACAAACTTATGAATGTGGAAAACGGCATTTTCAAGCCCATATAACTCTTTATTTAATTACAATGAAACGAGTTGAACCGGAATTGATAGGAAAAATCCTGGAAAAGGCTTTTCAGGAATGTGACGACAATGACAACTTTCTCCGCCAGAGAGCGGCATTTTACTGGATTGAAGTGGTTGGCCCGGGCGTAAACCGTTATACACTAAAGAGATATGTACAAGGCGACACCCTCCATGTTTATCTCACTTCTGCCTCACTAAAAAACGAACTCAGTTTCCAACGATCCGCAATCGTAAAACGTCTGAACGAATTGGTTGGCAAAGACGTTATTAAAGATATTATTTTACATTGAAACAATGAAAAAAGCACCAATACTCGTACCTCCTTGCAGTAATCCCAAAGTGCCACAGGCAGAACACCCGTTTTATCATTCCTGCGACTTGCAGCTCCGTTTTAACGATATAGACATGGTGGGACACCTTAACAATGCCATATATCTGCAACTTATGGACCTGGGAAAGGCACGGTATTTTCGTGCAGCTGTTTCGGAAGACATTGATTGGCAGAATGTTCCGGCAGTGATTGTGAACATAAATTGCAATTTTTATTCACCAACGTATCTTTACGAAAAAATCATTTGCCTCACTGCCACAACACGTATTTCCGAGCGATCCATCACGCTGGAGCAGAGAATAGTAAATCCTGAAACAGGCGATGTAAAATGCATAGCCGGCTGCGTTATGGCAGGTTTTGATGCCAAAACAGCCAAAGGTGCCCCTTTAGACCCTGTTTGGGCTGAAGCAATCCGCAATTTTGAAGGACTAAAATAATGGCATTAATATACAGGTTGGCACAAAATATTTTTTAAAATTTATATAATTGCATTGGTGCTGAAACATCTAATATTCCTTTGCCATTTTCTAATGCTAATTTTGCCATATATAATTCTTCTTGCTTGACTTTTCCGGATTGTAATGCGTTTTCAATGATTGAAACATGATTGTTCAGAATATCAAGAGAACTCTGTGGAAATTCATAACATTCATTTTCACATTGATAATCAAAGAAAAAGTTAATAACATTAATGGATGTACGAATAGCTCCATACTTATCAAATGATTGTTTTTCCTTACTTTCATCAATTTGGTGTGAAATAATCCAATTAATAGAGTTATTTATATAATCTTCCCTTTCAGACTTTACTTTTTCAAAAATTTCTTTGTTATTAAAGCCAAATATAACTTTCTTTTGGCGAGTTCCCTTTATTTCTCGAAAATATTGAAATCCATCATTATCGTTTTCATCTATAAAAACAGGTGCATTAAGAATTGTAGATGCATAAACATTAGGAATTTAAATTTCATTATATTTGGAATATAGTATTTCTATTACGCCACTACATTCTGTCCAAAAATAATTCTCAAAGTTATTAATATCGGTTTTTATGATACTTTTAACCGCTTCTTTTATCTTGTACTCTTTATTTGACTGATTATCAATCACTTCATTTAATACTTTATTTATAGATTTTTTCACTATAAAATTTAAGTGTTTATCGCGTATTTTTATCATATATTAAAAAATTAAGTTATAAGATTATTGAAGAAAATGGACAATAATACGTACATATTGCCTGTTCTTACTTAATAATATAATGGGTGGGGTGATTTTTTCAAGCATTTTAGATAAAAAACATAATTTGTGTCAACCGATATATTATTGCCTTTAATTTTTTTGATAAAACAGGCTCTAAATCTTATTTGCTTTTTGCCGGTATTCAGATACTTTATCCATATTACCTAAAGCATTATAAATTTGGATTAAAGCCCCATAGCAGCTGATTTTAACCTCTTTAGGTACTTCATTATTATCACAGATTTTTTCCACTTTCCGCATAGTTTCAAGTGCTTTTGAATAGTTTCCGTTAGCAAAATATGATGAAGATAAATAGCAATACGCATCAAAAATGCCTGTATATGCTTCACCATATATAGATTCACCTATCTCCACACACTTGGAAAAATAATTTATTGCATTTTCAAAGTCCTGAATTTGAGCATATACGCTACCGGCCAAGACACATGCAGTTGCCACATCTTCGCTATTTTCTCCATATACCTCCGAATATACTTTTATTGCATTTAGGAAAACAGGGAGTGCCTTGTCGTATTCTCCTTTTCCTCCCTCTATTTTTGCAATGTTCACCGACAAATCCACTGTTTTTGGATGATTTTCACCCAAAAGATTTTTCATGAGCGGATAAGCTTTTGCATAATATGTCATTGCCTTGGAATAGTCTCCACTACACTCGTATGTATAACCTATATCATTCAAAGTGGATGCTACATCAAGGCTTTCTTCACCGGAAACAAATTCAAAAATTTCAAGAGCAAGAGTAAAATAATGTAGAGCATTGTCAATGTCATTACTTAGTAAATAGCAGTTAGCCATTCTGCTATATACATTTGCCAAAGTGTTTACATCTTGAGGAAAATTTTCTTTAACTATAGCTATTGCCTTTTGATAACCGGACATAGCATCTTTATATTTCCCTTCCTCAACTAAAATATCAGAAAGTTGCACATAAGAAGCCACAACATCAGGATGTTTTTCGCCAAAAACATTTAATACTATTTTATGTGATTTTTCATAAAAATCTCTTGCCTTATCCAACTGCCTTAATTGCTTATAAACCATACCTAGATTGGAATATGCATTTGCCGTTCGGGTGTGATTATCTCCATGAATTTGAGTTTCCAACATCAATAAATCTTTATAAGTATCAAGTGACTTATCATAATTTCCCAATGAATAATAAATAATTCCCAATGCATCAAGACATGAACATTTCAAAATGCCATTATGTTCCAAATTCTGCAACATTCCGTATGCCTTTTCCGCATACTCAAGTGCTTTTGAATAATCAGATTCTTTATTATAAACAAGACTCAAATGTCTATAAATATCACAAATTGTGGGATAATTATCTCCAAACACAGATTTATATATTGCTAATGCCTTATGAAAGTATTCTTTTGCAGATTGTAAATCTCGCACATCTTCATACATGTTGATTTGCCCCAAACCAAAACACAAATCAGCAAGAGTTGGATGACTATCACCATATACTTTCTCTGCGAGTATCACTGCCTTTTCCAAATACTCCTTAGCACTTAAATAATCGCCCAAATCTTTTTTACTCTGAGAAATATTATGGTATAAAGTGATTAATATCGGATAATCGTCATTGTACAAACTTAAAAAAATCTCAAGAGATTTTTCATACAATTCAATGGATTCTACAAATTTTTCTTCGTTTGAATAAAAAATTCCAGCCAAATTATACGCCCAAGCGACATCTTCTGAATTCTCTTCACAGGTTTCAAATATTATATCAATAGATTTCTGAGCATATTCTTCAGCCTTTTGAAAATTCATCATTTCCAAGTAAACAATTGCTAAATTATTATAGTATGTTGCCATTTCCGGAGATTCTTCTCCTAATTGTTCCCTACAAATTTTTCCACACTTTTCAAAGAGTTCCAATGCTTTGTCGTATTTTGCATTTTTATATAATACTGTCCCCTGTAATCCGTAAACGTCTGCAAGACCAGGTCCATCAGCAAAGTTTTCCGCTCTTTTGAAATAAAACATAGCTTTCTCATAATCAGCCAAATAATCCATTATAAATCTGCCTGCCTCATTATTCCAATTCACATTTGTAGTATCTATGGATGCACGAAGTTCAAGAAAATATGCCGCAGAATCATTTTGATGTTTGATTACTGAAATCTCATGTTTATTAACGCAATCCTCTGCAAAATCTTCAATATCAATACGTGTTGCAGCCTTACTTTTTTCAAGCGCTGCACGTTCCTGTGCAATTTCCAGTTCTCTCTCACCAATTATCTCTTTTTGGCGAAGTATTTCCTCTCTTCGTTTGTCAAAACTACCTCGAGTGTCAAGAAGGGAGTCTGCTTTTGTCAACTGTCCGGTAATGATATAATTAGCAACCTGCCGCCTGAATTCGTCAAGTCTGTCAAAATCTATTTTGGCATACTTTTCAGCCATTTTTTGGACAAGTTTTTGATTTGTTTCCTCTACTTTGTAAAGTTTTTCCGCAAGTTCCGTTCTTTCTTTTCCTGAAATCTTGTCTTGTTCATAAAGCTCAAATATCTCATCTTCCTTTTGATGCAGATTATCCTCAAGAGTTTCTATAAGTTTTTCGTATGCAGAAAGTTGGTCAGCTCTGTATTCCTCCGGTTTTGATAAAACTACAGCAAGAGGCTCGGTAGAATAAGAATAAGACGTAAGTTGCTCATAGTCACTCAGTACATATCCATCTAAGTCAACTTTAAGCAAAACATATCTTCCATTATTCAGAGTCAAAGAAAAATCTCCCAAAGGTGTAGATACCACTTTTCCTCTGTCTGTTTCAATTTTTACTCCACCCAGTCTAACACCCGGTATCAATTTACCATTTTCATCAAGACGACCACGTGACTTGGTGTAACCGCGTTGCACCTCTGCAAAAACACAAAAAGCGGACAAAACAAAAGTCAAATAGAATGAAATCTTTCGCATAAAATGACTAACCTTAATTTTGAAAAATCCCGAAATTATTTCACAAATTTAATCACTTGCGGCTCACATCTGTTTTGCTGCAATTTGAGCATATATACTCCTGAACACAATGCGGAAATGTCAAGGGATGCGGAGTCTGAACCTTTTCCTGTGAGAATTTGAGTACCGGAAACGGAATAGATGCCGTAGAAGAACGGCTCTGATGTGAGTGAAGCAATAGTAATTACTTCACCTACTCTATCAACTTTCAGCAACGGCTGCTCCTTCACTTCTGCCACACCGGAAAGTTCTATTACGCGTTTAAGCCCTGCATAACTATCTAATATACCGCATCTTGCCCACTTTTCATCTTCAGGCGAAACAGTGGGTGCAACGGCTGTTTCCTCTATAATACGTTTCACGTCGAGCACATTAAGCGTAGGGTCTGCTTCAAGCCATAACGCTACAGTTCCTGTCACGATAGGGGTGGACATAGATGTGCCCTGATAGTCTTCCCAATAATAGTCAATTCCGCCGGCAGTTACTTTTACGCAGGCATAATCCATATTATGAGTATCTGTGTAATAATGTGACAGTGAAGAAATTACGGGATAACCGGAGGCACTTACATCCGGCAGTTTGGTTCCGTCCGGCATATAGCCGTAAGAAGAAAAATATGCCACAGCACCTACCGTGCCACCAACGTTATACTCAGATCCGGCAACCTGCGGAACAGAGGTTCTGGTTTTATGTGCACCAACGGAAATGTTATATTTTCCTGTTGCACAGTCACTTATAGAGTTCGTTCCGTTACCGTTTACAAAGCCGGGCATACCGTTTTGAGTCAACATAAAACTATTTCCGGCGTATGCCACAACTCTGCTCCCTTCCGGACCGGTGACACGCAATGCAAGAAATTGGTCAGCCCAACCGGTTGACGTGGTTTTGTTTCGCATTTCACACTCCATAAGGAAAACAGCATTATATCTGCCATTGAGCGGAGAAACACCTTTCTGCAAAAGCACCTCTCCTGAATAAAAATTGCTGAAAAAGTCATCGTAACCCTCGTCAATCTCAGACGAATAGAGATACAACTCATCAGAAGTGAACGAATACGTTTTCAGCACACTTTTTGTGGCATAATCCACAATCATCAGTTCAACATCAAAAGGAGTGTCATCATCGCTCCAGATATCAATAGCGCCACTCAGATTAAAACCCGTCCAGTCCGAACCAATCAGCACTGTGGCGAAACTGTTATCTTCAGCAGTCATAGTTTTATCTATGGACATTTTGTTGTGGGCATCATTACCTGCAGAAAGACAAATAATTGCGTCTTTTTCACCGATTTTATCAAGGTATTGGCAGAAAAGCGAACTGCCGTCGTGCGGACCCAGCACATCACCGAGCGACATATTTATAACCACCGGCATATCCTGCTCCTTTGCGTATTTCACAATTTCCTCTATGTTGATAAGAATACTTTCATTGTAAAGGTCACTCGTCGCTGCCATAATTGTGGCACCCGTTGCAACACCGGTATAAACCGTTTGAGGACAATAACCTGCCATAATCCCTGCTACGTGTGTGGCATGCGTTTCCGCACTGTCGTCCGTTGTCCACTCTGCAACCTCCTCCGGCGTAACGGCTTCCTGAAAAATATATGGTCTTGCCTGAACGTTAACCAGTCGTGCTACTCGAGAGTTTCCGTTTTCGTCACGGAAATTGATGTGATTAGGGTCAAAGCCCACATCAGTGAAAGCCGCAAGCACACCCTTTCCCGTGTATGGCTTTGACAAATTTTCCATATTGCAAATTTTGTCAATATTCGCTGCCGGAGCCGCCAAATCCATGTGAACGGACATCGGACTCATCACCTCCACACAAATAATTGATGTAGAATCGCCCAATTTTGTCCAATTTTCTATCGGCACGGTGACAATAGCCAAATCGTCACGCTGATACAGCACCTCCACGCCAAGGGAAATGAGCGAATCATCAATATTGCCGGAGGTGAATTTCACGAGGAGTAGCAACACGTCACCGGAAAGTTCCGTCTTCAGTTCAACTGTTTTTTTCTGTAGTCTGAATTCACCTCCGATATTAAAATTTGAACGGCTGAAGGAATATGTTTGTGAAAATACTGATGTCAAAATCAGCAGGAGGAGGAAAAACTTTTTCATGTTATGAGGTTAAATAGAAGAAATTTTCATGATATCTTCCTCAAACGTGTCACGATTTATGGCACGATTGCGGATTCTGTTGCGATAAGCATATATAGTGTTTACGGAATAGTTAAGCATTTGTGCCACGCGGTTTGAGTCCTCCAGTCCGAGGCGGATAAAAGCAAGAATACGCAAATCAGTGTTAAGTTTTTCGCCTTCCTGCAGCACAATTTGCTTATCAGGCTGCAAAAGTGAATTTACCGCCTCCACAAATGAGGGATAAATATGAAGAAACGCATCGTCGAAAATATCATAAAACTCACGGCTCTGCTCTTCCACAAACTTGCCGGACTTTGTGATTTTTGCCAAATCTTCTATCTTTCCGGAAGTGATTTTGCGGCTCACCATCTTATTAAAAGACGTCAGTTTGCTCATATAAATGGAGCAAAGATTGATAAACTGACTCAGATAAATTTCCTTTATTCTGTTTGCACCTTCAAGGTGTCCTTGGAGGAGAGTTTTGCGGTTTATTTGCAGTCGCAGATAGAAAAGGAGTGCCACCACCATGATGAGCAATAGAGCCACAATTATAAATGCTAACGTAAGCCTCTGCATGGATTTCCTTGCCTGCGAAGTATGTGCTTTTTCAATAATCGGAAGCGTGGAAGAGGTTTCAAGCACACGCATGGAGGCATTACACTCCACCGCATTCTCAAGAGCAGCGGACAAGTATAGGTAAGACCTCTCCAAATCACCGTTTTCAAAAAGCAATATTCCAAGCATTTGGAGAGAAGTCACCTCAAGTGTAGCTGATTTAATATCAGCCATGGCGGACAGAGCAAGATAATAAACTGTTTCTTTATAGTCACCTCTGCGCTGAGCAATTCTTGCAAGCGAGTGAGTGGCACGAGCAAAAAGGTTGCTGCTATCCGGCTCCATATCCTTTACTCTTTCAAAAAGTTTTTCAGCCTTTTCAAAATCATTTATGGAATAGAGGTATTCCGCCTCATTGAGCAGTCTGAGTGCACTTCCTTCCGGAAGCATTGTCACCAACTCTTTCTGAAAAAGTTTTCTTTTTGCGAACCAATACTCCACCTGCTCCGGCTGATTTTCAAAAGCGGAAATCAGATAGCTGGACATTTGTGCCGCAGCCGTAAGATAGTCTGTTTTCAGGCTTTTGGTCATTCCGGCAGTGTCTATCTTCTCAAAAATCTCCGTTGCCTCTACGGAATTGCCCGCAAGCGGCAGATAAGTGATGTATTTCAGGAGAAAAGTGGTTTTCATGGAATCGTTTTTCTCAGATTCCGATAGTGCATAGCCTTTTTTAATGTAGTAAAGCGTAGAATCGTTGTCAAAAGCGGCAAAAACGTTTGCAAGCTGCATCGTGAGGTCTATACATTTGCTCACAGTGTCGCTGCTTGCCTCTAATTCATTCTTTATTTCAATGATATATGCTCTGCGGTTGTCCTTGTATGTCTCACGGATAGAGAGTTCCCTGTCCAGTTTCAGAAGAGTGTTATCCATCACATCGCTTGAAATCACTGCTGAATGGACAGCAATGATAGCAAAGGAAAGTAAAAATAAAAATGATAAAAATCTTTTCATTACACAAACGTTATAATTGGATTTCTACTACATTTCCGGGAGCCATGGAAAAAAGATGTTTACATTCAGCCGGATTGTCATCTACCGTGAAATCAAGAAAAAACTTCAAAAGTTCATCGTAATTCATTTTGTTCAGCACGTCAAACGGAACTGTTTCCGGACTTTTTGATGTCAGCACAAGTGTTCCGTCACAAAAAAGTGTATTTGCCGTTTCCACTTCAAATGCCTTGGCACAAAAAGTACCGTCTTCCGCCATGCTTATAACGGAAAGATTCTCAATCCTTCCTGTTCTTAATAACTTCCTTGAAAGTATTGACTGCTTCACGCGACTCCTCTGCTCTTATCTTGTTTCTTTGTATTTGGTCTATACCATATTCAAATCGCTTCTGATTAAATCTTCTGCGATATTCCAGTTCCGTGAATCTGTTGCGGATAAGCGACATGGAATCAATATACACTTCCTCATCTTCACGCACGTCAAATTTCACATAGCCATACAAAGCCACAGGCGTTTTAAGGCTATCAATCACCATTGTCATTTTCTTCCACCCGTCTTCTTTTACGTCATCCGTGCGGTATTCCGTGCTGAAATCTTTGTATTCCACCACCATTGCCATCATTGCGGAAGAAACATTGTTAAACGTTTTGAACTGCCATGTGTAAGAATCGCCATTCTCCCAGTTTTCATCGTATTCCACATAAAACTGTAAGAACTGCGACGGACTGCGATGATTTATCACATAGTGACTGCTTTCGTGCCAGAGATTTACGGAGTCACCTATGAGCGAGAGTGCCTGATTTGCAGTAGCTGTTATTTGCGATGATTCCTTCTCGAGTTGTGCTATCACATCATCGTAAACGGAGATATATTCCTCTATATGAGCACCGTACCACACCATAGTGGTGTCAAATTCTTCCTGTGTGATGCCATGTTTTTTCAGCAACGATTGCTGATAGGTTGCCTTCATGGAATCCTCGCGAAATTCACGGAAAAAGATGTCTGTATATGCTTCTCCCTTGTGTAAATCCACAAGTAAATCCACAAAATCATCATGCGAAAGTACACCGTCGGGCGTAGATTTACACCCTACGAGCAGCATCAGAAATGCCAATATGCACAGTGCAGTGTACCTCATGAAAAAATGTATTATTCCGCCTTTTCCGGTTCTTCGTCTTTGGCGGAAAGTTCGTTTATTTGAGAGCTATAGAAAAAAATCACAAGGCAGATGCCCACGGAAATTGCGGCATCGGCAATGTTAAACACCGGCTGGAAAAAGAGGAACGTGTCGCCACCCAATCCCGGCACCCAATCCGGCCATACGAAACTGAACAGCGGGAAATAAAGCATATCCACCACTTTTCCATAGAAAAGTCCGGCATAACCGCCACTTTCCGGCATAAAAGATGCAACCTCCGGCGGATATGGGTCATCAAACATCATTCCATAGAAAAGACCGTCAATGTTGTTTCCCATCGCCCCGGCTATTATCAGCGAAAGGCTGATGAGAAACCCCATTTTAAGTCGTGGATTGTCCTTTATTTTCCAGATATAATAAATTCCTATAAATGAAACCACCAAGCGGATAAGTGTAAGGAAAACCTTGCTGCCTATCTCCATGCCGAACGCCATACCATTGTTTTCAATAAACAAGATTTTAAACCAAGACGTCACATCTACACTTTCGCCAAGGCAAAAATGAGTCTTGACATAAATTTTCGTTATCTGGTCTATAATAAGTACGGCAAGTACTATCAAAAGGGCTAAGAGTCCTTTTCTTTGTTTCATTTATCTGTTTTGTTAGTTATTACCGGAATTTTTCTGTTCTACGTTCAGAGTAGCATGAGGCACTGCACGGAGGCGTTCTTTAGGGATTAATTCGCCTGTAAGGCGGTCAATCCCGTAAGTTTTATTTTCAATACGCACAAGCGCCGCCTTGAGGTGTGAAATAAATTTTGCCTGACGCTGAGCCATACGGCATGCCTCTTCTTTGCCGTTTGTCACAGCACCCTCTTCAAGTGCTTTGAATGTAGGTGAAGTGTCAACGGTGTCATTGCCGTGTTCATTAGACATGTCAGCCATAATACTGTCGTATTCTGCCTGTGCTTTTTCAAGCTTTGCAAGAATCAGTTCCTTAAATTCCTGCAATTCTTCATCGGAATAACGCAATTTTTCACTCATAGTGCAAAATTATTTACAAAGGTTAATATTTACGTTTACTTTCTGCTCGTCAATTTCCAGCATTTCGTCTTCCTGAGGTGCATTGATGTCACCGATAGTGATAGAAACAGCGAGAACCTGACTTGCGATGTAGTCCTTGAAGTTTTCTACAGCAGCATCTGTAAACTCATTTTTTTCTATTACGATACTTATCTTATCCGTGATTTGGTAGTCACGAGATTTTCTGATGTTTTGGATTCTATTGATAAGGTCACGAGCAATACCTTCCTGGCGGAGTTCCGGAGTAACGGTAACATCAAGTGCCACAGTCACATTGCCTTCGTTTGCCACGAGCCAGCCGGGGATATCTTCAGAAATGATTTCAACGTCCGTAGCCTCGATTTTTGCCTCATTGCCTTCAACGTTCAGGCAGATAAATCCGTTTTTCTCAAACTCGGCAATTTGCGGCTGTGAAAGAGACTGAATTGCTACTGCAACCTGCTTCATCATCTTGCCGAATTTCGGACCAAGTTTTTTGAAGTCCGGTTTCACACGTTTCACGAGGATACCGTTATCGCCATCAACGAGTTTCAATTCTTTCACGTTAAGTTCGCCCAGAATCAAGTCTTTCATAGACTCGATAGCCTGCTTCTGCTTGTCGTCAACTGCCGGCACCATAATAGCCGTAAGTGGCTGACGCACCTTAAGGTTAGCTTTGCGGCGGAGAGCAAGAGTCATAGACGTTATCACCTGTGCCAGGTACATTCTGTTTTCAAGGCCCTTGTCTATTGCAGCCTCATCTGCCTGCGGGAAGAATGCAAGGTGAACAGACTTGGTGTTGTCCTTTGTGACAGATGTCAAATCCTGATAAAGTTTGTCTGCAAAGAATGGTGAAACAGGAGCCATAAGGAGAGCTATAGTTTCAAGACAAGAGTAAAGTGTCTGATATGCAGAGAGTTTATCTTTTGTCATTTCACCACCCCAAAAACGTTTGCGGTTAAGGCGAACATACCAGTTACTCAAGTTGTCGCCCACAAAGTCGTTTATTGCACGAGCAGCCTTTGTAGGTTCATAGTCTGCAAGAGCGGCGTCAACGTCCTTGATGAGGGTGTTGAGAAGTGAGATAACCCAGCGGTCAATTTCCGGACGCTCGTTCAGAGGCACTTGCTGTTCCGCACCCGTGAAGCCGTCAACGTTTGCATAGAGTGCAAAGAACGAATACGTATTGTAAAGCGTGGAGAAGAGTTTGCGTGACGCCTCCTGAACACCTGCAGGGTCAAACTTGAGGTTTTCCCATGGAGATGAGTTTGCTATCATGTACCATCTCACAGGGTCTGAACCAAATTTTTCTATAGTTTCAAACGGATTTACTGCATTTCCGAGACGTTTGGACATCTTGTTGCCGTCCTTGTCAAGTACAAGACCGTTTGAAATTACTGTCTTATAGGAAATTGTGTCAAACACCATACCTGCTATTGCATGGAGAGTGAAGAACCAACCGCGTGTTTGGTCCACACCTTCCGCAATAAAGTCTGCCGGATAAAGTTCACCATTGTCAAATGCTTCCTTATTTTCAAAAGGATAGTGAATCTGAGCGTATGGCATGCTACCGCTGTCAAACCAAACGTCGATAAGGTCAAGTTCTCTACGCATTGGCTTGCCGCTTGCGGAAACAAGGACAATATCGTCAACGTATGGGCGGTGTAAATCTATCTTTTCGTAGTTTTCCTTTGAATAGTCGCCGGGAACAAAGCCGCGGTCTTTGTATGGGTTAGACTTCATAACACCCGCTACCACAGCCTTTTCTATTTCTGCATATAGCATTGCAACGCTGTCTATGCAGATTTCTTCTGCTCCGTCTTCCGTTCTCCAGATTGGAAGCGGAGTGCCCCAATAGCGGCTACGTGAAAGATTCCAGTCCTGGAGATTTTCAAGCCATTTGCCAAAACGTCCTGTACCTGTAGATTCCGGTTTCCACTTAATCTGCTTATTAAGCTCCATAAGGCGTTCACGCACGGCAGTTGTTTTGATAAACCAGCTGTCAAGCGGATAGTAAAGCACAGGCTTGTCCGTACGCCAGCAGTGCGGATAGTTGTGAGTATGTTTCTCGATTTTGAAAACTTTGTCATTAGCCTTGAGGTACATACAGATTTCAATATCGAGTGTTTCGTCTTTGTCCGTCTTACTTGGGTCGTAAGCATTTTTCACGAATTTGCCTTGCCACTTGGAGTATTCTTCCACATCAACCATTTCGCTTACAAATTTCGGGTCAAGGTCTGAAAGGAGGAAGAATTTACCCGTTAAATCCACCATAGGACGGATATTTCCGTCTTTGTCTATCAAGTGCAATGGAGGAATACCATTCTGGCGTGACACTCTCAAGTCGTCTGCACCGAATGTGCCCGCAATATGTACGATACCTGTACCGTCTTCAGTGGTAACATAGTCACCCGGGATAACACGGAATGCACCTTCGCCCGGATTTACCCACGGGAGAAGTTGCTCATAAGCGATACCCACGAGTTCACTACCTTTTTTCTGACCAACAACCTTAAATGGAATGAGCTTGTCACCTATGTTAAATGCTTCAAGTTCAAGTTCCGCAGCCTTAGGATTAAATAGAGAATTCATAAGGGCATCAGCCACAACCACAGTCACAGGCTTTCCGGAATACGGATTATAAGTGCGAACGATATTGTAAAGAATGTTCGGACCTACGGCAAGTGCAGTATTTGAAGGCAAAGTCCACGGAGTAGTAGTCCATGCGAGGAAATATGCTGTTCCCCAGCCTGCAAATTCTTCTGTAGGGTTCACAATCTTGAACTGTGCGGTACATGTGGTATCTTTCACGTCGCGATAGCAACCCGGCTGGTTAAGCTCGTGAGTACTCAAACCTGTACCTGCGGCAGGAGAATACGGCTGGATAGTATATCCTTTGTAGAGGTAGCCTTTGTCGTAGATTTGACGGAGAAGCCACCACACAGTTTCAATATAGCGGTTATCGTATGTGATGTAAGGATTATTCAAATCCACCCAGTAACCCATTGAGTTAGTGAGTGTTTCCCATTCCTTAGTGTATTTCATCACTTCGCTGCGACAAGCTGCGTTATAGTCGTCAACGGAAATTTTCTTGCCTATATCTTCCTTAGTGATGCCGAGATTTTTCTCCACGCCAAGTTCCACCGGAAGTCCGTGAGTATCCCAGCCTGCTTTACGCTTCACGTGGAAGCCCTTCATAGTTTTGTAGCGGCAGAAAATATCTTTGATAGTACGAGCCATCACGTGGTGTATGCCCGGCATACCGTTTGCAGAAGGAGGTCCTTCAAAAAACACGAATGAAGGGCAGCCTTCACGTTCTGTCATACTTTTTTCAAAGAGATTTTCTTTGTTCCATTTAGCTAAAACTTCCTTGTTGATATCAGACAAGTTGAAGCCGTTATATTCATTGAATTTTTTCATTTTTGAGAATTCTTAAAAATAATGTGCAAAGTTAGCAATTTTATGCCACTTTTACATCATTTTCTTTTCACAAATTATACTCAAACTCCACTAAACGCCCTAAACACCTTAAATACTCTAAATACTCTAAACACTCTAAACACTCTAAACACCTTAAATACCTTAAATACCCTAAACACCTTAAACACCTTAAACACCTTAAACACCTTAAATACCTTAAACACCCTAAACTCCTTAAAATCCTCCAAACACTCTGCTATAAAATCAATATCCTCTATTTTTCCTTCTTATTTGCATCATCTTTTCAGAAAAACCTCCTTCCTTTTCAAAAGAAGATGCTATAGAATCCAGGAGTCTATAAAGCAAAAAATCTGCCTGATTTATTAGTATTATAGCCATATTTGCAATAGTTTCCGGCGGACGCGTAGAAACAATATTCATAAAAAATTCCGCTTCCTTATGTTCTCTTCCCAAACGCCTCATCGCCTCAAACTCAATGCTTCCGGCTTTCCATTGTTCAAAATGACGAGTTTTCAATAAATCTTCATAATCTTCCAATAACTCTTTCAAGCTCGCTTTTGCAACATTTATCAATTTAATAGCTGTTTTAATTGATGTTGGTCCGGCAGATAACCCTTCAATAATATTCTGCTTTCCACTTCGAGCAGCTTGAATCATTTGGTCAATAGTCCTATCTCCTTTTTGAAGAAATCTATTGCAAAAATCAAATGTTATTTGATAAATCACATCTGATTTTTGATAGCTCAGGAGATTCTTGTAATTTCCTGCTCGATGTATTAAATCAGCCATAGTTTTTTTTAGGGTTTTTAAGGTTTTTAAAGTTATTAAGGTTTTTAAGTAACTATTCAGCTATCGGGTGGACGCAATGAAGCGGGTGTTCTATTTTCACA
>JBJECR010000045.1:0-16817 GCA_051871275.1 Muribaculaceae bacterium
ATGATGGCTTTTCAATAGCAGTTATGTAATGCTTTCGGATAGCTGAATAGTTACACCTGTGGCGGGCTTATTTCACACTCCTTTGCAAAGTTTTCGGCAAATCTCTTTGTAATTCCAAAAAATCTCCCTACCTTTGCACCGTTTAAGCCCGGATGGCGGAATTGGTAGACGCGCTGGTCTCAAACACCAGTGGAGTAATATCCATGCCGGTTCGATCCCGGCTCCGGGTACGACAAAAATAAAGTCCTGCAAGTCAATGATTTGCAGGACTTTTCTATTATATTAAGGATACATATCTATTATGCCAAGGCTACAAAAAAATGGCTAGGTCTTATAAAACTTAGCCATTTTTCGTTTTTTATCATTGCAAAGTCTATCCGACTTATGCAAAAAATCTTTATTTCAAAACGTTTTCAAGATAGTTGCGGAGAGCTTCGTTTTCCGGGTCAACTTCAAGGAACTTGGTGAAATAGAGGCGTGCTTTTTCAGTGTCACCGAGACCTAAATAGTAGTTTGCAATTTGGTTGTAAGCGTTGATGTAGTCGCTTTTCTTGGAGGTCTTGTTAGCAGGATCTTTGTCAAGGATAGCAAGGGCGGCAAGATAAGTGTCAACTACGTCTTGGTTTACTTTATTGTTGTTTTGCACGAACTGGATACGAGCCTTTGTGAGGATGATAGTAGCGTTGTCCGGCACTTTTTCAAGAACGATGTTGATATTTTTGAGTGCTGCAGCCACGAGGTCTTGTTTCTTGATAGAATCCGTTTCAGTGGCAGCGGCATTTTGGTAGCGGCGAGCAAGCATGAAGATGTCGTTTGTAGAAGCTTCACCTGCATCTACGAAACGCTGCATTGCATCGGCAGCTTCGCTGTACATTTTAGCTTTTGTGTAAGCGCCTGAGAGGTCTTTGAGGAGATCAAGTTTTTCCGGAGCAATCTGCACGGCTTTTTCAAACTGCTGAGCAGCAAGGGTGTCTTGTCCGAGTTGAGTGAGGATGTCGCCGTAAGTAGTGTAGTCGTTAGCAGCGAGGTTACCTTGAACTTTCGGGTTAGCGAGGAATTTTTCAGCGAGGACTTTAGCCTGTTCGTATTGTCCGAGTTTCTCAAGGTTGAGGAACTGCATACGCTGCATGTAGATATTGTCCGGGTCTTCACTGAGGATTTTACCTGCAAGGTCAAAAGATTCCTGGTATTTTTTACCAAAGTAGAGGAGAGCTACGTAGCGGATTTCGTCTTTCTTGAAGTGGTTCGGGTTTTTGATGTATTCGCCGTACTGTTCAGCAGCAAGAGTGAGGCGGTCGCTTTCGTAGTATTTTTCAGCGAGTTCACGCTGTGCGAGAGCGGAGTCCGGACGCTTAGCGAGGAGTTCTTTAAGTTTGTCGATAGAATACTGCGGATTTACGGAGAAATACACGCGAGCGTATTTCACGTAAGCTTCCGGGTACTGAGTATTTACGTCAACCTCGTTACACATTTGATAGTATGCAGCGGAAGTACCCACATCTGTTTTAGCGAGCATATCGGCTTCAAGGATGTAGATAGATGGTTCCGGAGATTTTTTGCTGATTTTCTTAGCTTCAGCAATATTTTTTTCAATTTCCTTTGCGTAAAGCACAGGGTCTGCGTTGTAGTAAGCACGCGCTATTTCCACAACGACTTTAGCGTCTTTTTTGTCTAATTCTTTTGCAGCTTTGAAGTTTTTCTCAGCAGCGGAAGCGTTGTTTGAACGGAGGTCTATGGCACCGAGTCCGATGTAGTTCAATGCACAAGTAGCGTCTGCGGCGAGACCTTGGTCAAAGTGTCCTTTAGCAGCGTTCACGTTGCCTTTTTGGAGTTCAATCTGTCCGAGGTAGTAGTGAGCCTGAGCTTTGTCTGTAGAAGCATCGTTCAGGGTGCGAGAGAGAATAATCTCTGCTTCTTCAGGCTGGTCTGCTCTGAAATATTCAATACCGTCTTTGTAGCCTTGCTGTGCGGATAGCGAGAAAGCAGCGGCTAAGAATAATGAAAAAATTGCTTTTAACTTCATGTCGTAAGTATTTTTATCGTTTGTTATTTAATTTTTTATATTTTTCTCACTTGATTTATTTGGTTTGCAACCTGTCATGATTGTCAGTAGAGTGCAACCATTCTGGGCTGGATTGTTGCGGGCAAGACGCCTGTCATCTGGATAAGTTTCTGTCCCTGGAAACCGGTCACGAAGGAATAGAATCCGTGTGAGGTGGTTCCGGAAACGGATGCACATACCATATATATTGAGCGGAAAAGAGGATACTGTCCGCTGTAAATGTATGCCTGATATGGCTTATATGCTTCAATGGAGTCGTCGCGGCGGATTTTGAGCACTTTCACTTCGCGGTTAAATTCAAGCGTTGTGGTGTCGCTGGAAGCGGAGGTTTGTGCCTTGTCCTCAATGGTGGTGGATACTCCCTTCATATCCGTGGTAATCCAGCTCACGCCTATCACTCCCACTGTGTTTTTGCTTTTCTTAACTGCCTCAAAAACAGCTCTGTTTGAACCTTGAGCATATACGTTTTCACCGAGTTCTTTGCCCTGCAGGAGTGAATCTTTCATGTACTTGAGGGTGGAAGAACCGGGGTCGTCAAAGACTACGTTTATCTTACCTATTTTGGACGGCTCAATCTGATTCCAGTCTGTAACTTCACCGGAGAGAATATCGGAAATTTCGCTTTTTGAGAGTATTTCCACGGGGTTTTCCGGGTTAACAATGAGTGCGATTGCATCAACGGCAATTCTCTGCACCTTGGGGTTACGTTTTTTACCTTTAAGGTATTCCGTTTCTTCCTTTGTTAGTTCGCGAGAAATCACCGCAAGGCGAGTCTTAAAGCTTATGAGTGAGTCTATTGCAGCAGCTTCGGAAACGTAGTAAGGAATGATGCTTGCTTCCGGATAGACGTACTCAAAAACGTCTATTTCCTGCTGTATAATATTTTCAAAACTATTGTCGCACATGATAGTAGTCAGCCCGGAAGTTGAGGTGTTACCTTTTCTCTGGTCGGCAAATTTACCGCAAGACTGTGCAAGGCAGAAAATTGCTGCTAAAAATAGTGTGGATAATATTTTTGATGTTTGTTTCATATTACAGTGATATTTCAGTATTTATTAGCAAATTGCCTGTAACCGCGCCAAACGCCGTAAGCGGCAAAGATTGTACCGAACGTGTATCTCATCCACTCGTATTGGATGGTGACTTCAAAAAATTTAGTAAAAAGCAGTGCGTAAGCCATACCAAGGTAAATAGCTATCATGAGTATGCCAAACACTATTTTTACTTTTGAAGGTGCTTTTGTTTCGTTATCTTGCTCTTTATCAATATTTTCTTCAGACATTTCAGTTTTCTTATTTTGCTGATACTTTACATTTATCCATAATACAAACGTAAAATTACAAATTTTTTTTGTGACACAATATTTTTTCTCAAAAATATTATAAAGAATTAACATTATCCGCTTTTTTTGACAATTTTTAGGCGGTTTTGAAAAGTGCGAACATACTACATAAAAAACTAACAAGTTTGTTAGTAACAACTTTGTTAGTAACAACTTTGTTAGTAATAATTTTGTTAGTAATAAAAATGTTAGTAAATTTGCAGGTGAAAAATAAAAGTAAAATGTATGGAAAATCCATTTATATTTGGCAAATCTGTAGATAAAACATACTTTACGGACCGCAAAGAAGACACTAAAAGGTTAAAGACAAACCTCACTCACGGGATAAATACTATTCTGATTTCTCCTCGCCGTTGGGGAAAAACTTCGCTTGTAAAAAAGGTAATTTCAGAAATAGACAAGTCTGACATTCGCCCTGTGTTTATAGATATTTTCCAGTGCAAGTCCGAATACGAGTTTTATCGCATTTTTGCCACTGAAATTATAAAGCAAACATCGTCAAAATTCGAGCAGTGGATAGATGCGGCAAAGACATTTTTGTCCGGTCTGTCACCAAAATTTTCTTTTGGTGCCGATCCGATAAATGACTTTTCCCTATCTTTTGATTGGGACGAACCGGAAAACCTCAGCAAAGACGTACTTCTGCTACCGGAAAAGATTGCACAAAAAACGGGACTCCGAATTTTACTGTGTATTGATGAATTTCAACAAATAGGAGAATTTAATGATAGCCTTACGTTTCAAAAAAGGCTCCGAAGCGTATGGCAACACTGCGAGAACGTCACTTTCTGCATGTTCGGAAGTAAAAAGCACTTGCTCGACAATATTTTCAACAACAAAAGTATGCCTTTCTATAAATTCGGTGATATGATGTTTTTGAAAAAGATTCCCACAGAAGAATGGATTCCGTTTATTTGCAACAAATTTGCGAGCACTAACAAAACTATATCACCTGAATTTGCAGAAAAAATTTGCTTGCTTGTAGATAATGTATCCACATACGTTCAGCATTTATCTTGGATTGTTTGGTACAAAAGTGGCGACTCAGTAAATAATTCCGATATTGAAAGTGCCGTTGATGACCTTTTGGAACAAAACACGGTGTTTTTTCAGCGTGAAATTGAATCTCTGACGGAGAATCAGCTCAATTTCCTTAAAGCTATAGCAGATGGAGTAACCACAGGTTTCAGTCGTGCGGAAATTATTTCTCGTTACAAACTGGAATCTTCGCCGAACGTGCAAGTTATTAAGCGAGCTTTGCAGAAAAAAGATTTGATAGACATTTCCGGGAAATTCATCACTTTTGATGACCCTATCCTCAAATTATGGATTCAAAGAAATATGTAATATCAGAGGCTGCACCGCGATTTTTTTGCAGTGCAGCCTCCGTGCATGGAAAAAAGAGTGTTTGTGTGATTATTTAACAGCTATTTTGCTTACGTTGCCACCTTGGCGGACGATATAGATGCCCGGAACGAGATTTTCCGTGCTTTCCGCTACTTTCACGCCTTGGAGATTATAAATGCTTGAAGGAGCATTACTTGCATCAGCGTCAATATCCGATAAGGCACCTGAATGTCTTGTGAAATAGCCGGTGTCCGGGTTAGCCATAGTGGCATCTATCTTGTTTTCATCGTATTCCACAGCTCCTATGAGTGATGTGCAACCATAGAACATATCTTCGGAAGTATCGCAAGTCCAAGTATCGTTGCAGTAAATTGTAACGAGGGAGGAACAATCGCAGAACATGTATTCCAAAGTTTCAACACTTGACATGTCAAATTTTGTAACATTAAGTTCTTTCAGAGAAGAGCAACCATCAAATACAGATTCAAAATCTTTTACGTTTGGAGTATAGAAGTTTGACACGTCAAGAGACTCCAAACTTGAGCAACAATAGAACATCTCCATCATATTCTCAACGTTTGACGTATCAAAACTTGTAACATTGAGTGATGTAAGACCCGTGCAATTTGAGAACATTTCGCTCATATCCGTCACTTTTGACGTATTGAAATGTGAAAGATCCAGTTCCGTAAGCAATTCGCAACCTCTGAACATCATGCTCATATCAGTCACATTAGCAGTGTTGAAGTTGGAAAACTTGATTGATTGAAGTAAATCACAGCTGCTAAACATAGTACTCATATTGGTCACATTCCGGGTATCAAAGTTTGAGAGGTCCAGAGAAGCAACTGAAGTGAGGAAAAACATAGCATGCATATTAGTTACTTTCTCCGTGTTAAAACTTGACACATTGATTTCAGCCAAATCATAGCAACGAGAGAACATTTCATCCATATTAGTTACATTAGACGTATCAAAACTTGAAAGATCAAGTGATGTAAGACCGGAACTGAACATAAACATATCTGCCATATTTGTCACTTTTGCAGTATTGAAGTGAGAAAGGTCCAGTGAAGTAAGTGCCGGGCAGCTGCGGAACATATAACTCATATCCGTAACTTCTTCTGTGTTAAGATTTTTCATCCCCTCTATAGCTTCAAGTTTTGGGCAATGGCAGAACCAGTATGCTGTGCTTTCAGGCTTATAATCCTTGAATGATTCATCAAATACCACGTTTGTAATATTAGAATTATCTTGAGTGCTGCCGATTTCATACACCGTGCCGGTGCGAGTTGCACGTTTGGAATCGTAATAGAACGTTAGTGTTGTGCCATCTTCAACAGCGTATGCCTCCTGTGCTTTTGCAACTATCGGCATCACAAACGACATAATAAGCAATGCCGCTATCGCAGCAAATCCGCTTCTAAAGTTTTGTTTTGTCATATTAATTATGTTTATATTTATCGAACAATAATTTTTCTACGAGTGCCGTCAGACATCAGTATGATGTTCAGTCCTTTGACGAGTTTGTCACGACGGACACCATCTATGCCATACACTTCACGGATTGCGGTACCGTCTGCAGTAATGCCCTCTATGCCGCCATTTTCATCTATTTTCCAGGTTAAACGGATTTCATCTTCATTCAGATTACCCCATTCTGAATTTTCCGGATAAAGAGCAATAGTTTCCACCGCAATGGAAAGCACGTATGTACCGGCTGCGGTTTGTTCTTCAGTCTGCATCACCTTGACAACATTACCGAGAGAAGTAGCACTGACAGGCAATTTTTCACCGTCACAAGTTAAAGAAAAACCATTTTCATCAAAAATAAACACTACACTTGCCGATGGGAAAGTAATTTCTATGTTACCCAGTGATTCAACATTTCCCTCCGCAGGATTTACAGTGTGATAAAATAAATCGCCTTTTTCTGTGATTGTCCAATTCAGTTCAATATCGCTGTCATTGTAGAAAAAGTCTGTATCGTTTGAACTGCCGATAAGCGTATTTTTAGGTATTGAAAGGGTATATCCACCGGGGGCAGTTTGTTTTTCGCTACAAACAACCTGAAGGTATAAATATGAACCCACGTATTTTTCAACAGAACATTCCACCGGTGCTCCATCACAACTTAATGTAATAGCTTCTTTGTTTGCAATTTGGAGAGACGTAAGATTCGGGAAACTGATTTCTATAGTTTCAAGTTCGTCAACAACACAGTCCCACGGAAATGAATCGTAAGTGAAATCAGCATTGCTTACAAGCGACCAACTCATATAGAGGTCTGATTTGCTGAACTCAATATTATTGTCCTCTCCTTCTATATATGTTTCACAAACAAAGAATGAGCCTTTAGGCAATTTAACCACATATTCACCGGTGGTGTATTTAGGAGCTTGAATCCAAAAGTCCAGTGTGTTTTTTACAGAACCGTTTTGAACAGTAGCCTTACTTTCCACTCCATTGCAAAGCATAGGCACCTGAATAGGTTGTGACCCTATAGAGACCCTCTCATAGTCCGGGAAAGTAACCGTAACTACTCCAAGACTGTTAACTACCCCTTCCTCCGGGTTTGTGGTGTAATTCAGCACTTGTTCGGAGTCTTTATATTCATAATTCCACGATAATACAAAATTCTCCGTGTTATACTCGAAATTACCCTCTTCGTCATAGCCTTTTATGCCTTTAGGCTTAAAATGCAATTCTATTATTCCGGACTGTTCATCGGCATAAACACTGTATATAGGGACTTGAATAACAGCAACATTTGTGCCTTCCTCGTAAGAAATGGAAGATGGAATATACTTTTCGTCTTGCACTACTTGAATTGCATTTTGTCCAAGTACTTCTATTTTATCAAAATTTGTGAAAGTAACGGTAATGGTGTTGATTTGTTCAAATGTAACGGTTTCATCTAACGGCGGATTCACAGTGCAGTCAAAACCTTGTACAGACTTGCTGTGACATTCAAGCGTTTCAATAGTTGTCTCGTCTGTCTTTGTGTTGTACCAGAAAATATCGGAAAAACAGCGGTAGCCGTCAACATAATATACGCTCTGCAAGCCCACTTCGTCCGGCACTTCCGTGCGATATGTAACAAACTTGCCGGCATATTCAATCTCATCTTCGGAAACAGCAGTCAAACTGCATTTTGCGTTTGCAACATAAGGAATCTCCTCCACCACACAAATCTGTGATTGACCGGGATAATTGTAAAATTGATAGATGGAAGTGTCGTAACCTACGATAGTTACCACATCACCGATTTTGTGACGGACAATGTAGTACAATTTGTTTATGTCAAGACTATTCCCCTCCGTATCTACTGTGGGAATTTCATTATTCGTGTAGTGTGTTTCAGCTTCGAAATCGTTCTGCCAATATTTAATTTCAGGTGTGGCAGGTATTACCGGCTGAGCTACAGCCATTGCAGCAGGAACACAAACAAATGCCGCAATGAAAAGTGACAAAAAGTGTAAAAATTTTCTCATAATATTTATAGCACTTCATTAATAATAAATACTGTTTTGTATATGCAAAAAATAGCCTTGCAATGATGCACAGCATCAATGCAAAGTTACGTTATTATATTATGAAAAAGGCTGATTTACTTGCGGTTTAAGTTACGTTTTGCACTTTATGTAACGGAAAACTCCGTTGGAGCCACTCCCTTAATAAGTTTAAACACGCGGTAGAAATTCACGCGGTTGCCAAAGCCACACTCCTCTGCGAGTGCGTCAATGGTATGATCCTGGAGCCAACCGGAGGAAATAAGTGCTGCCGCCTCCTCTATTCTCTTCTCATTTATGTACCTCTTAAAGTTCTTGCCGCGACAGCGAGATATCACTTCCGACACCACACGGTGATTTTTTGACAGCTTTACAGCAATCATGGCAACAGTGAGATTCGGGATTTTATACAGCAATTCTTTCTGAATTAAATCATCTATCCGGCACATCAAATTTTCATCTTCATCCGAGGGCTCTTCCGGATTACCACACGTTTCCATTGTCTCTTCTTTTGCAGGTTCGCTTTCTACTGCCTCGTCACAGCACACCACATCCGGCACTTCCTCTATCGCCTCTTTATATGCGGAAAAATTAAACGGATAATTGATAAATTTTATGGCAAAGCAAGTGTAATACACCACTGCTATGCTCAAGAAAATAAACGAAACAAGGGCAGACGGCACAAAGGAATATGCCAACGCCAAAATGCCTATGCCAAGAGAATAATAAAACAGTCTGCTCACCCATAACAGCCGCTTTTCTTCATCATCGGAAAAATAGTTTTCCATACACAGAACATACGCGGAAAATCTGCGGCGAAATATAAGCACATAACGTACAAGCAGGAAAATATATAGCACAACGGAGACATAATACATTACATCCGTCATATCCTCGCTCCATGAGGAAACGTAAAAGGCTATCACTAAATACAATACCAGCAACAAACCCTCAATGGCTATTCGCCGTGGCTTAAAATACGATATATCCAGCAGCGTGACAAGCGTTGACGTGAATAAAAATGCCTGTGAAAAAGAAATTGCCATAACTATAAGGCGTGCCTGTGTGCCAAATGGCTCTCCGCCCTCACGTACCACTATCTGCTCCACCATTAGTGCCAAACCATACACCACAAATGCCACACCCATCAAAAGCCTGGAACGCTTATAGCTGTCCAACGAACGACATTCCGGGATAGACACAAAGAAAAAGCATAGTCCCAGGGCTATCATAATCCCCGGTGCTATATATATGTTAAAAAATTTGTCAGCAAGTTCTATTATCATATTCAGGATGTTTATTTCTTCTCACCCCAACGTTCTCGCCGGAGTGCTTCCGCACGCTGCTCTGCGGGATTGTCTGCGGCTTCCCAAAGGCGGGTACCAACGAGTTTGTCCGGCATAAACTGCTGCACCACGAAATGCCCCGGATAGTCGTGAGCATATTTGTAATCCACTCCGTAGCCTATGTCTTTCATCAGTTCCGTGGGAGCATTGCGGATATGCAGGGGCACAGGCAGGTCACCGGTGTTTTTCACGAGTTCCAGTGCGGAATTTATGGCACAGTATGCGGAATTGCTTTTTGGCGATGATGCCAGGTATATAGTGCACTCAGCCAGAGGGATACGTCCTTCCGGCATACCGATTTTCTTGAGAATTTCAAATGTGGTGTTAGCAAGAAGCATAGCATTGGGGTTCGCCAATCCTATATCCTCGGAGGCGAGAATCACAAGGCGACGTGCTATAAATTCCGGATCTTCACCTCCGGCTATCATGCGTGCAAGCCAGTAAATTGCAGCATCAGGGTCACTGCCACGAACGCTTTTTATGAATGCGGAGATAATATCATAGTGCATTTCTCCGGCTTTATCGTAAGCCGCAGGATTTTCCTGGAGACAATCCACCACCGTCTTGTCGTCTATCACAAGTGTGCCTCCGTATGGCACCGCTTGCTCCAGCAAATCCAAGATATTCAGCAATTTACGTCCATCACCACCGGAAAAGCGAAAAAGTGCTGCCGTGGAAACCACCTGCACCTTGCGTTTTGAAAGCACCTCATCTTGACTCAAAGCACGCTCTAAAAGTGTCTGCAAATCCTGTTCTCCGAGTGGCTGAAGGGTATAAACCCTTGCACGAGAGAGCAATGGGCGGATAACTTCAAACGAAGGGTTTTCCGTTGTGGCTCCGATAAGCGTTACCACTCCGCTCTCCACGGCACCGAGCAGGCTATCTTGCTGCGACTTGCTGAAACGGTGTATTTCGTCAATAAAAAGAATAGGTCTGCCTGTGGAAAACATTCCCATAGACTCGTTTTTGCATCTGTCTATGACCTCACGCACCTCTTTCACTCCGGAGGTGACTGCACTGAGGGTGTAAAACGGTGATTTAGTGGAGTTTGCGATAATGCGTGCAAGTGTTGTTTTGCCCACTCCCGGCGGTCCCCAGAGGATAAAAGAAGACACTTGCCCGGACTCTATCATGCGACGAAGCACGGCATCCGGTCCCACAAGGTGTGTCTGCCCGACATATTCATCAAGCGTTTTGGGTCTCATTCTTTCCGGCAACGGAGGCAAAACAGACATTGTATATCAGTAATTTTTAAGGGTTACAAATCAATACCAAAACGCATCTTGACGTAGGTGCGAATCACTTCCACCGCACTATCTGCAGTTATTTTGGAGGAGTCAAAAGTCAAGTCGTATGACGAAGCATTGCCCCACTCTTTATCCGTGTAAAAATTATAGTAATTTGCACGCAACTTATTTATTTTCTTTGCTTTAGCAATAGCAGCCTCTATAGATGGAGCCTCACCGCGGTCTGCAATTCGCTTTGCACACACCTCTATCGGTGCATGGACAAAAATATTCACCACATTCGGATAGCTACGCAAAACATAGTCGGCACTGCGACCCACAATCACGCACGAACCTTTGTCTGCAATTCTCCTAATCACTTCACACTGATAGGAATACGTGGAGTCATCACCGCCGTAACACATACCTCCGTACCAAGAAGCAGAGCCGGCACTCACCCATGGCGGAATCATTCCGCTAAAGAAAGACGGCATTTTTTCGTCACGATTTTCAAAAAATTCCTGACTCATACCGGCATGTGCCGCTCCTTCTGTCAGAAGTTTCTTGTCGTAATAATCCAAACCGCACTTTTCTGCCAGTTTTTTACCCAGTTCGCGTCCACCGCTACCAAACTGGCGACCTATAGTGATGATTATTTTTTCTTTTGCGTCCATATCTGCTAATTTTTACTACTGCAATATTACGAAATTTTTTGCGAATAAACACAAAAAATGGCAAAATCTCTCAGACTTTGCCATTTTTTCTATTATGTGTATCTATTTTACTTTGCTATTGGGCAAGAAGCACATTTAGCGGCAATTTCCGTGAAGAAGTCGTTGCCCTTGTCATCAACGAGGATGAATGCAGGGAAGTTTTCCACTTCAATTTTCCAAATTGCTTCCATACCAAGTTCAGGATATTCAAGGAGTTCTACTTTCTTGATAGAGTTTGAAGCAAGAACAGCAGCCGGACCACCGATAGAGCCGAGGTAGAAACCGCCATGTTTATGGCAAGCATCAGTAACTTGCTTACTGCGGTTACCTTTTGCAATCATTATCATAGAACCGCCATGGTCCTGGAAAAGATCCACGTATGGGTCCATACGACCTGCCGTTGTAGGGCCGAATGAGCCTGAAGGCATACCGTCCGGAGTTTTAGCAGGACCGGCATAATAGATTGGGTGGTCTTTCAGGTACTGTGGCATTTCTTCACCGCGGTCCAGACGTTCTTTAATCTTAGCGTGTGCAATGTCACGACCAACGATGATAGTACCGTTGAGTGAAAGACGAGTGGAAACGGGGTATTTAGTAAGTTCTGCAAGCACTTCCGGCATAGGACGGTTGAGGTCTATTTTCACTACATCACCCTCACCTGCCTTGCGGAGTTCTTCCGGAATAAGTTCACCCGGATTTGCATCAAGTTTTTCAATCCAGAGACCGTCACGATTTATTTTTGCTTTCACGTTGCGGTCCGCAGAGCAGCTCACACCCATACCAATCGGACAAGAAGCACCGTGGCGAGGCAGACGGATAACTCTGATATCGTGAGCAAAATATTTACCGCCGAACTGTGCACCGAGACCAATCTTGCGAGAAGCTTCAAGGAGTTCTTTTTCAAGTTCCACATCTCGGAAAGCATGTCCGAGTTCATTTCCCTGAGTAGGAAGATTGTCGTAGTATTTCACAGAGGCTTTCTTCACTGTTGCAAGGTTCATTTCCGCAGAAGTACCACCAATCACGAATGCGATATGATATGGAGGACAAGCAGCAGTGCCGAGTGTCTTCATTTTCTCCACAAGGAAAGGAACAAGTGTTTTAGGATTGATGATAGCCTTAGTTTCTTGGTAGAGGTACGTTTTGTTTGCAGAGCCACCGCCTTTAGCCACGAAAACAAATTTATATTCGTCACCGTCAACGGCATAGAGGTCAATCTGAGCCGGAAGATTGCAACCGGTGTTCACCTCGTCGTACATATTCAGCGGAGCATTTTGTGAGTAGCGGAGATTATCCGTAGTGTAAGTGTCATAGACGCCCTTAGAGAGATATTCCTCGTCGTGTCCGCCTGTAAAGACGTTTTGTCCTTTCTTACCCATCACGATAGCCGTACCTGTATCTTGGCAGAAAGGCAGCTGACCTTTAGCTGCAATTTCCGCATTGCGGAGCATAGTGAGAGCCACAAACTTGTCGTTTTGGCTTGCTTCGGGGTCATGAAGAATTTTAGCCACCATAGCATTATGTTCGCGGCGGAGCATAAAAGCATTGTCGTGAGTAGCTTGGCGAGCGAGTACTGTAAGTGCCTGAGGGTCAACAACAAGAATTTCACGGTCACCGAATTTTTCCACTTTCACATAGTCGGAAGTAAGGTGATAGTACTCTGTTGTGTCTTTTCCCATAGGGAACATTTCCTGGTATTTAAACGGTTTTGTTGCCATGATTTATTATGGTGTTATAATAATTAAATTTATTCTAATGCAAAGTTAATGCTATTAGTTGAATTTTCCTATTATAAACAACAAAAAAAGATGAGTAACGCAATCATAAAGATTAACAATTACTCATCCTCCTCTCTCCTGCGGTGCGGACGGGACTCGAACCCGCGACCCCCTGCGTGACAGGCAGGTATTCTAACCAGCTGAACTACCGCACCAAGGTTTTTATGTCTGCTCCCGACTTATCTGTCGTTTGCGAGTGCAAAGGTAATACACTTTTTTGATATGTGCAAATATTTTTCAAAAAAATTTCAAAAAAAATATTTTTCAGGGGTAAAAAACAGCGAAACAGCGAAAAAAACCACTAATCTCCGGATGGCAACAAATCATCCTCTGCCTTCTTTGAAGAAATTGCACTTTTTCCGGTTTTCATTTCAAGTTGTTTTCGTGCAGCTTTTGCAACACTGCCTCCTTCTTTTGCAATTTTTGTACTTTGCCTGAATCCACGAGGATTTTTTTGTTTGGAGATTTCCGTGGTAGAGGCTTCAGCAAGCATATTTAGAGCCAATTCCACATTAGTCATATTGTCTCTCAAACTTTCTTTTTTCAAACCCTTGTGGTTTTTATACTGTTTCGTGGTCATTCCGCTCCATTCCTTTGTAATTATATCTGTCAAAATGGCATATTCTTGTTCTTCATTAACCCCCGAGCGATTCCATTCATCCGTAAGTTCTTTGCGAACTTCAATGCTCTTAATTCTTCGATTTATCCACTGTTCTGAATAACCAAGTCGTCTATAATCTGCAATAGCCTGCTCTATACTCATTTCCGGATCCTGCATTTGCTCCCAACGTGTTGCAGAAACTTGAGCCATCCATTGTTTAAAAGGTTCAGCCTTAGGAGATGGTATTGATTGAATTATTCGAAACAATTGTTGCATATCAGCCACATCCGTTTTTCTCATTTTTCCATCTGAAGCTTTCATTTTCAAACTGTGACAATTTGTCACGGTTTCATTTCCTTCTGCTTTAAGTCTTTGCTTTAATTTTCTCCAATAAGAACCGGGATCAATACTATCTGTTAAAATAGACACAACATCAACTATTGAAAAATACCATTTTTCTTGTTCTTCATCCCAAACCGTTCGAATTTTTCTATTATCAAAGGTTTTTATTTCTTCTCTTTTTGGCATAAATTGTATAAATATAAATTATATTATCCTAAACAAAATATTATTATTCCTAAAAAATAACACTCAATACTTTGCTTGCAAAGATAATAAATTAATTATATAATTTAGAGCCTGTATCAAAAAAACAGGCTCTAAATTTATATTATTTATTTCAATACCACTTTAGTGGCACTACCATCAGATACAATAATATAGACGCCCGGAGCGAGTTCCACATTATCACGTCCGCTATACAACTTCATGCCATTGAGGTTGTAAACATCACCGGAGACACCGCTGAAATGCAACGTGCGACCATCTACTATCACACCGACTTTCTCATCAATGCGAATATTCTCTTTGCCTGCAATATTCATAAAATCTTTCCAACAGAAAGCGCCACTGTATGCTTCTTCACACCCATCAGGCACATAAAGCGTGACGTTCTCTTTATTAACCGATGCAAACACATCTGCTTCATTGCCATTTGCTAAAACACATGCAGGAGGAGTAGTGGCTTTCATTGTAATAGAAGTGATTGCCGAGCAATATCTGAAAGCACGGTCAATAATTTTCTTTACACCACTACCTATTATCACATTTTCAAGTAATTCATCATTAAGGAAGCACGAATTGGGAATTTCACTCACACCATCGCCAATAGTAACCGATTTCAAATTAATACATTCGGAAAATGCACGCTCGCCTATTGTAGTTACAGAGTTTGGAATGGCTACAACTGTTAAACCAAAGCAACCAAAAAAAGCGGAGAAATCTATTGTTTTTACGGAATTGGGAATTGTAAGCGATGTTAAGTCATCGCAAGCCTTAAAAGCGGAATTGCCGATTGAAGTAACGGAACTAAGAATTTTGGTATTCTTACATCCTGTAACCAAAGTATTTGATACTGTTTCAATTATAGCATTGCAACCATTTCTTGAGTCATAAACAGGATTGCTACTTTCAACCGTAATATTATCAAATTTACAACCTGCAAATGGATTGTCTTCCATTGAAGTTACGGAACCTGGGATATTAAGAGATTTCAAGCCATCGCAGAATTCAAAGGCACTGAAGCCGATTGATTTCACTGTATTTGGTATTTCCAACGATGTCATCTCGTTACGAAAAGCAATTGCATAATCTGCAATATGAACAGTGCCACCCTTTATTTGAATTGAGGTATTCTCCGGCATTGTACCTTTGTATTTATACAACACTTTGCCAAAATACAATAAACCGTCCGGCTGATTGCTATAGAATGGAGTACCGGAGATACAGTTAACACCAATATACGTTACTGTTTCCGGAATAACTGTTGAAGTTAAGCCGCTATAGTAGAAAGCATAACTTCCAATAGAAGTCACCGACTCCGGTATATCAATTGAAGTTAAGCCCGTGCATTCAGAGAAGGCTTCTTCGCCAATAGCTGTCACGGAATTTGGAATGACTGTATTCTTGCAGCCTGTAATCAAAGTATTTGATGCTTTCTCTATTATCGCATTACATTCGTTTCGCGAGTCATAAACAGGATTGTCAATATCAACAGTAATGCTTTCCAAACTACAACCCCTAAATGCATTGCCACTAACAGAAATTGCAGATTCCGGAATTCTTACAAATGTTAAAGCACTGCAATCGTCAAATGCATAATTACCAATAGATGCCACTGAATAGCCAAATTCTACCGATAATAAGGAACTACATCCCGAGAAAGCAGATTTACCTATTGTAACTGTATTTCCCAAAATCACCGAGGTTAAACTTTTACAATTATAGAATGCAGATTCATCAATCAAAGTCACTGAATCAGAGATAGTCAAATCAGTCAAGCCTGTACAACTACCAAAAGCATATCTGCCAATTGTTGTTACGGACTTTCCTGTAAAAACGGAAGTTAAGTCTATACACTTGTAGAAAGCACTCCCGCTAATCGCAGTAACGCTATAAGTATTGCCGGCATAGCTTACTGTTGCCGGAATGTTCACTTCGCCGGAATATAGATTGTCACCGGAGGTTACGCTGACGGAAGTGTCATCTTCATTGATGCTGTAGTAAATACCGCCATCTTCAAAGTCATAAGCACGGATAGATGTGGCTGTAAAGAAAAGGAGTAACGCCACAAAAACACGAAATAAAGTAGAATTTTTCATTGTTGATGAAATTGATTAGGTTTATTGAATCTGATAATTAAACTTTTAACAATTTAAGATAAATAAATGCCAACACATAGCAATAATTTAATATGTTGCACAAATTTACACAATAATTTCTTTTTTAGATATCTATTTCTATAACAAAGATATATATAATTATTCAAATCACCCCCGTAACTATTCAGCTATCGGGTGGACGCAATGAAGCGGGTGTTCTATTTTCACAC
>JBJECR010000046.1:0-16809 GCA_051871275.1 Muribaculaceae bacterium
ACACGAAGTGTTGGAAATCAGCACTTCACAATTTAAATATTTTCGAATGAAAAAAGTGTCTGACGCACAGTCACAAAATCAGAACCTGCGTGAAACCGTTGCAGCACTGAACGACAGCATTTCCTCCATTTCCTCCACTTACGACCGGATGTCGGACTCCATCAAGGTTTTGTCCGCAAACAATAGTGAACTTAAACAATACAAGGATAGTACGGAAAGCAGTAATGTCAAGGAGCTTAAATACGTAAATGATTATAACGCCAAACTCAATGCCCTTGCTAAAAAATATGCCACTCCGGAAAAAGAATTGTCTTGGAAAAAGTATGTGGAAATGGTTACGGAGAGCTCAAAGTGTTTAAACACATATAGAGATGTTTTGAATACGTTAACTCCAAAAGAAGCATCTGAACTTTGGCAAACATTATGCATGCAAAGTGCACAATTTGATAGAAAATATTATTTTGTAGTTGAAAAATACAACTTGGAAACAATTCCTGAATATGCGAGAGATAAGTACGACGATTGAGCAGGCTCTAAACCGCAAATTTAAGACCTCTAAGGATTTTGAATACCTCAGACAGCAGATTTATATTCGCCTGCATGAACTGATTGGACACAACACTCTAAAGCGAATATGGGGAATTATTGACGATGGTGTGTCTCCTCGCACATCAACGCTCGACATTTTAGCTAAATTCCTCGGATATAAAGACTATAATGCCTTTGCTTCAAAATCCGGTGAACAAATAGACAACAGTTCACCCGTCTTTTCTCGCTGCATCAACGTGGAAGACGACCTTGAAATTGGAGATGAAATACGTCTTATTTGGCTGCCGAATCGCATCTGCGACGCTAAATACACCGGAGGAAACAATTTCACCGTGATTTATTCCGAAAACACCCGTTTACGTTCCGGCGATACATTTCGCTGTGCAGCAATCATTGAGGGTGAACCGCTTTACATTTCAAACCTCGTTCAAGGCTCTATGCCTCCCGTTTCATACGTCTGCGGAAAGAAAACCGGAGTGAGGTATGAACTGAAAAACCTGGAAGAATTATAGAAATTTACCACATTTTGCAAAAAGCAAGAGGCAAGCTGTGACTCAACTTGCCTCCTCCTTTGAGTGTAATTCATAGTAACCCTTTGATATTCACATATTTTTTTTTATTAATACTAAAATAACGGTTAAAATAATTACAAACACTCCTGCAATTCCGACTATGACAAATCCTGCTTTGGAACCATTGTTTTGAATTCGGTTATGCAGTTCACTTCCGCAGTGCGGACAAACTTCTTCATTTACACTAACATTTTCTCCACATTCAGGACATTTTGTTTCATCCATTTCTTTAAGGTATTTTAGATTAAGTATATTTTCAACAAGATGCACAAAGTGTGAGCCTTCTAAACAATCTCTGTTTGAAGGTTCTGGAAATACCCGTACAAAAAGATAATAAAGAAATGGCTCACACCGATAGGATATGAGGTAGCACTCAGAGAAGTGCTATACGTCCTAAAGGCTGATGTTTCCAAATTACCTTGCTCTTTGTACTTTAGAATTTTCCAGATTCTCAAACAGAACAAAGCAAAAATGTTCATCACTATGTTGCGGCATACTTTTATGCCACGTCGCAAAGGTACAAATTTTTTTGAAAACACGAAATCTAAGTGAGCCATATTTTATGTTTTTGTTTGTGAGCTATTTTTTTTGTTTTGCCGGAAAATGCTTACAATAAAACATGCAACGCCTGTGTGAAGACTATTTTTCGGTCATTTGTTGTTATTAACCTTTGCAAAGGTATGTATTACAAAAAAGGTCACAAAATCCATTTCATACCATTTTCAAAATTCCGCATAAATTCAGCTTATTTTCAAAAAACAGTCCCATCTCCATCCTTAAATACCTTAAAACCCTTAAAACCCTTAAAACCCTTAAATTCCTTAAATCCCTTAATCTCCTTAATCTCTCCATCCGCAATCCGCTTCATTGAAAAAAGCGAGTAAACAAACCAAAAAATGTAGTAAATTTTCGTTTACATCAAGGCGAAAAAAGTTTACTTTTTGTCACTTTTCTAAAAGTATAAATGCTTGAAAATCAAGCGAATAAATTTTCAATTGATTTACTTATGCACTTACTATGCGAAACATGTGAAAAAGTAGCGACGTAACTTTACATCAGAAACTTTTTTTATAACCTCCCAAAATACCTAAAATTCAAAAACCTAACATCAACATGAAAAAATCATTAATCGTATCAGCAATGGCTACACTCTTTATAAGTAATGTAGCAATGGCACAGGAAAAACTTCCGCAGCTGGGAGTTGACCCTATTGATGACGTAATCAGTGCAATGACACTTGATGAAAAGCTCAACGTGCTCATCGGTTCTTCCGGCAATGTGCAGAGCGATGCTATGGCTACTATCGGCAACGCTTCACAGCGTGTTCCCGGTGCTGCAGGTCAGCTTAACGGCGTTCCTCGCCTCGGAATCCCTTCCACTGTGGTTGCCGACGGTCCTGCAGGACTTCGCATCCAGCCTACTCGTGAAGGTACAAGCCAAACCTTTTATTGCACACACTTCCCTATAGAAACAGTGATGAGTTCCACTTGGAATACGGAGCTCGTTTACAGCGTGGGTGCTGCAATGGGACAAGAAGTGAAACACTATGGTGTTGACGTGCTCCTCGCTCCCGCTACAAACATTCACCGCAATCCGCTCAATGGACGTAACTTTGAATACTATAGCGAGGATCCTCTGCTTGCTGGTAAAATCTGCGCTGCTATGGTAAACGGTGTGGAATCAAACGGTGTGGGTACTTCCGTGAAGCACTTTGCACTGAACAATCAGGAAACAAACCGCACAAGCAACAATGTTATCGGCAGTCCGCGCACTTTCCGTGAAATTTACCTCAAACCGTTTGAAATCACGGTGAAAGAAGCACAGCCTTGGACTATCATGACATCTTACAATAAGATTAACGGCACTATGGCAAGCGAACGCTGCGACCTTATCACGGAAATCCTCCGTCACGAATGGGGATTTGAAGGTATGGTGATGACAGACTGGTTTGGCGGACAAAGTGCTGCCGCACAGATGGAAGCCGGTAACGACTTGCTTATGCCGGGCAAAATCTCACAGCGTGAAGAAATCTACAAAGCAGTGGTTAACGGTCACCTCTCAATGGAAATCATTGACCGTAACGTTAAGCACATCCTCGAATACATTATTAAAACTCCTACTTTCAACGGCTACGTAGCAGACAATACACCGGACCTCAAGGCTAATGCCGAGGTTACTCGCAATGCCGCTCTTGAAGGTATGGTACTTCTCAAAAATTTCAAAAACACTCTCCCTCTTAACCAAAAAATCAAGAACGTGGCAGTGTTCGGCCGCACAAGTTATGAATTTATCGCCGGAGGAACCGGTTCAGGTGACGTTAACCACGCTTATGTAGTGAGCCTTATTGAAGGTCTCGGTAACGCAGGTTTTGCTGTTGATGCAAACGTTAAAGCCGCTTACGAGGAATACATCCCTGCCGCTAAAGACGCTATGCCTAAGGCTACAGGCAAATTTGCGGCTTTCCTCCCTAAAAAACTTATCCCGGAAATGGATATCAATTCAAGCCTCCTTGCTGCTTCCGTGAAGGCTAACGACTTGGCTGTTATCACTATAGGTAAGACCAGCGGCGAATTTGCGGACCGCAACATCAGTGATAACTTCAACCTCACAGACGCTGAAAAGAAAATGATTTCAGACGTTTGCCGTGCATTCCACAAAGCAGGTAAGAAAGTAGTGGTAATCCTTAATATCTGCGGTGTGATTGAAACTGCAAGCTGGATTGACGCTCCGGACGCTGTCCTCGTTTCTTGGCTCGCAGGACAGGAAGGCGGAAACTCCGTGGCTGATATCCTCACAGGCAAAGAAAGCCCATCCGGACGTCTCCCGATGTCTTGGCCTGTATCTTACAGCGACGTTTATTCAAAAGCAGACTTCCCTAATCCTGACGACTACACGGATGCTCAGCTCCTTGAAGCACTTGAAGGCTTTGCAGACGTTCGCACTGTAGGCGACCGCAAAAACTTTGACTACACAGAATACAACGACGGAATTTACGTTGGTTATCGCTATTACACTACAAACAATGTTCCTGTTTCATTCCCGTTCGGCTACGGTCTCAGCTACACCAAGTTCCAATACGGAATTCCGGCGGTAACCGCTGATGCTCAAGGTAATATCACAGTGAGCGTGGAAGTGAAAAACAAGGGTAAAGTAGCAGGCAAGGAAGTAGTGCAAGTATATGTTGCCGCTCCGGGCAAAGATATGGACAAACCTGCTCGCGAACTTAAAGCGTTTGGAAAAACTCGCAAACTCAAAGCCGGCGAATCTGAAACGGTTACTCTCACTATCCCTTACGCTTCACTCGCTTCATTCAATGAGGCAGGTAGCTGCTGGCAAGTGGAAGAAGGCGAATACACAGTGATGGTGGCTGCAAACGCAGCAGACGCAGCTCCGCTCACAGGCACTGTAACTCTTGCAGGAAAAGTAACGGAAAAAGTCCGTCCTTCACTCCTCCCGGAATTAAAATAAAAACTAAATCTCATAACCATAAACCAATATTCAACAAACAAAAAAGTTTTGAACCATGAAATCAAAAATTTTTGCAATTGCCCTTTCTGCAGTAGTTGCTCTCCCGAGTTTCGCTGCAACGGAGTCCAAAGAAGCTAAAACGGACTCTATAGCAAAGTCTAAGGAAGTGGAAAACCGTAACGTGATGCTGAATGCCTCTGCTGATAATCAGCCACGCCAAATTTCCATCGGTCTTCCTTCCAGCCTTTCTGCTTCCATCTATGAAGACGGACTTCCTGTAAGCTACAACATCTGGCCTTGCCTTCCATTTATGTACTGGACCGGTACTGCTTCACACGGACGTATGGGTCTCCAGTCTCTCGGTGAAAGTGCTATCACAAACGGTGCCGTAAACTATGCCGTGATGTCCGGCACTCGCGAAGGTGGAGATAAATTTGAAGGTCACGTAAACTATACTACAAACATTTTCAATCTCCAGCGTTTCGACGTGAACGTTGCAGGTCCGATTGCTAAAAACTGGTACTACACTGCAGGCGTTTATGCAAACCTTGACCCTTCCAGCAACAAACCCGCAGACTGCCAGTATGCAAACGACATGAAAATACTCAAATTCGGTATCACTCACCGCTTTAACAACGGTCGCGGCAAAGCAAGCCTCATCTATCGCTATGCTTACACCAAGAATATGGGTGACGCTTACGGTCCTTTCATCTACGTTGGCGACGGTAGCGTTAAAGAATACCCCGGATTCAACCTCGGTCGCGATTCTTTCCTCCCTGCAAACGGTCTTATACACTACACAGACGTTGTGACAGGTGAACAAAAAGAATTTAACCGTGTTGCCGGCACTCACGCTCTCAACAATGGCATCACTTTCACTCTCAACTATGACCTCGGCGACAAACTTATGCTTGACGTTCGCAGCAAGTACAACTATGCTAATGCTGCTTACTCAACTCTTGCACTTGCAGGTATTGGTGACGCTGTAGCCGGTGGCGGATTTACTTACGCTTACGATGCTAACGGACACAAAGCAGGTGAAGAATACGTTGGCAAATACAACAACCGCTTCCTCCTCCGTGACTTCGGTTTTGAACGTGACTGGCTCACTACCGTAGAACTCAAACGTGCTGCTGAAAAGCACAACTGGCGTATCGGTGCAAACTTCTTCTGGAACCGCCAGGGTATTAAGGCTAACACAGGTGTTTACGCTCACACTGTGGAAGCAAACCCGGCTTGGCTCGCTGTTGGCGGCACACAAGGTATCGCTCGCAACACAGGTGGTGAATTCTATGACACTCACGAAACTAAAACCGCTCTTTACCTCTCTGATGACTGGAATGTTACAGACCGCCTCTTCCTCTCTGCAGGTGCTCGTCTTGAATACTACAGCCTTGGTGGTACTTCCGCTCTCGCTTACCTCAACGCTACAGACAAGGACGCTACTAATCCTCAAAATATCCGCGTCCCGGGTTTCTGCCTCAAAAATGGTAAACTTACAGACTTCAGCAAATCTTGGGTAAATCCTGCTGCCACTGTTAACGGTCGCTTCACTATCGCTCGCGGTTTCGGACTCGTTGGTGAATACGTATTCGCTGTTCAACATCCGAATTCACAGGACTTTGCAGGTGCTTACGCTCCAATTATGGACGCTGTGAACATCAACCTCGGTCGCTTCGGTATTTTCTACAACACTAAGTGGATGAAACTCGTTTCTCAGGCTTCTCTCATCAGCCAGACTAACTATAAGAGCCGTACTCAGTTCACTAATCCTAACAATGCTAACGACGTTGTTACTCTTCCTATCACTAACGACGTGCAGACTATCGGTTGGACCACAGACGTTGTCCTCACTCCGTTCAAAGGATTTATGTTCCACGGACTTCTCACTCTCCAAAACCCGAAATACAAAAACTTCACTATGAAGCCTACTTTTGAAGACGGTACTTCACAGGAATATGATTTCAGCGACAACATCACTACAGGTGTCAGCAAAACTATCATCGAACTTGACCCAAGCTACTCTTTCAGCAAATTCCGCATCTGGGCTTCTTTCCGCTACCAGAGCAAACAGTATATCAACAAAACTAATACTCTTTACTTCAACGGTCGCTGGGAAACTTTCGCAGGTGTTGATTACAAAGTTAACGACAAGCTCAGCCTCTCTTGCAACTTCGTAAACCTCCTCAACGAAAAGGGAGCAAGCGGTTCTATCGGCTCTGCGGACCTCGTTACAGACGTTACTCCTTACCAAAACTACGTAATGGCGGGTTCTTATATACGTCCGTTCACTGTTGAATTTGCTGCTCACCTCAACTTCTAATTCCAAGAGCCTGACTTGAAATTTTTCTTGCAGGCTCTTGGTTAAAGATAAATTAAATCATAATTTTGAGTTCAAAATAAAAACACTTAATATAAAATACGTATCATCATGAAAAATATGTTTTCAAAAATAGCAGGTATCGCCGTTCTCGCTATGGCAGTTTCTTGCTCAAACAGCGAAACTAAAACAAACGCTGTAAATCCTAACCTCGTTTCTCTTGACCCTCCTACAGTTCACGTTGCACAGGGCGACCTTCAGGGCGTTGACTGCTCAGGCGTGAAAGTTTTCAAGGGTGTGCCTTTCGCAAAAGCACCTATAGGCGACCTTCGCTGGAAAGCTCCGCAGCCGGCAGAAAGCTGGGAAGGCGTACGCATGGCAGACGAATTTGGTCCTAACCCTATGCAGGAAGACATTTTCGGCGATATGATGTTCAGCACAGACAAAATGAGTGAAGACTGTCTTTACCTCAACATCTGGACTCCTACTCAAACATACAACGAAGGTCTCCCGGTATTCATTTACTTCAACGGTGGCGGTCTTATGTGCGGTAGCGGTAGCGAACCTCGCTATGCAGGTATGACTTTCGCTCGCAACGGTGTGATTGCTATCACGGCAAACTATCGTGAAGGCATCTTCGGTTTCATCGCTCACCCGGAACTCTCTGCCGAAACGGAATACAAAGGTTCCGGTAACTACGGTCTCCTTGACCAAGTCGCTGCTATCCAATGGGTTAAAGATAATATTGCTTCTTTTGGCGGTGACCCGAATAAAATCACTATCATGGGCGAATCTGCAGGTTCTTTCTCTGTAAGTGCACTTATGGCTTCTCCTCTCAGCCGCGGACTTATCGCACAGGCTATGGGTTCAAGCGGTTCCGTTCTCAGTCAAAACAAGTGGCAAACACTGGAGGAAGCTGAAGCTGCAGGCGTAGCTAAAGTTCAGGAAATGGGCTATAACAGCATCGCAGAACTTCGTGCCGTTCCTGCTGAAGAACTCCTCAAAATTGCAAGCGTCAAGGCTAAACCGGAACTCAATATAGACAACTATTTCATGCCTAAACAGCCACTTGACATTTATGCTGCAGGCGAACAGGCTAAAGTTCCTTGCCTTATCGGTAACAACAACACTGAAATGGTTCCGGGTTACGTTCTTCGCGGTCAAGAACCTACTATCGCTAACCTTTCTCCGATTGTTGAAGCGTGGTTCCAAGCTCCGGCTTCTGAAGTGCTTCCTAAATACGGTATCAACGAAGATGCAGACATTATGAGCAAACCTGGTTATGTTCTCGCAGGTGATATGTTTATCGCATACAGCACTTGGAAATGGCTTGATATGCAGCAGGCTACAAGCGACGCTCCCGTTTATCGCTATTGCTACTGCCACCCGCGTCCTGACATGGTTCAGAAAGACGTTGAAGCAGGTCTTGCAGGCGGTGTGAAGAAAAAAGATTCAGACAAACCTGCCGCTCCGAAAATCCCGGGTGCTATCCACTCTGCAGATATCGAATATCAAATGGGTAACCTCTCTACAAACCCTGTATTTGCTTGGAACGCAGACGACTATGCTGTTTCTGAAATCTTTGTGAAATTCTTTGTGAACTTCATTAAGACAGGTAATCCTAACAGTCTCGGTCTCCCGACTTGGGAACCTATCAACGGTCGTGAAGTTGCTCCGGTAATGATGATTGACGTTAACAGCCGTCAGGAAGTAAATGCAGACGTTGAAGCAAGATATCGCTTTATCGATGGTAATTTCTTCAAGAAATAATTCGCATAGAAGTGCGTAATTAGTTAGTAATTAGTATTTATGTTTTAGGGAAGAGTAACAGACCGATTTTTATTAGTTAGTACTTTGTTCACGGTCTGTTGCTCTCCTTTTTTTCACCTTTCCCATCTCTTTACAATCATGAAAATAACCAAAATTTCAACAATACTTGCAGTCGCTATTGCCGCTATGCCTCTTTCTGCAGCGGAATATGTGACTGTAAATCAGCCGGGTGGAGCTACACTGGGCTACTCTCCGGAATCCGGAGTGAAAATTATTGAGGTAGATGGTCTCCAATTCAAGGACCTTAACCGCAATGGCATTTTAGACAAGTATGAGGACTGGCGTCTGCCTGCTGAAGTGCGTGCTGCAGACCTCGCTCGGCAACTCAGCATTGAGGAAATTGCCGGACTTATGCTTTACAGTGCTCATCAGGCTATTCCCGCTAATGAAAAAGGCTTTGGTGCAGGCACTTATGGTGGCAAACCTCTCTCTCAGAGTGGTGCTAAAGCAAGTGATATCAGTGATGCTCAGCGTAAATTCCTGGTGGAAGACAATCTCCGCCATGTGCTTATCACAACTGTGAAATCTCCTGCTGTGGCTGCTGAGTGGAACAATAATGTTCAGGCTCTTTGTGAAAGTATCGGTCACGGTATTCCTGCTAATAACAGTAGTGACCCTCGTCACGGCACAACTGCCAATACGGAATACAATGCCGGCTCCGTAGGTCAGATTTCCAAATGGCCCGGACAACTCGGACTTGCTGCTACTTTTGACCCGGAACTCGTGGAACTTTTCGGTAATATCGCTTCTCACGAATATCGTGCTTTGGGTATCGCCACTGCTCTGAGTCCGCAAATAGACCTTGCTACGGAACCTCGTTGGAGCCGTGTAAACGGTACTTTCGGTGAAGACGCTTCTCTCTCCGTGGATATGGCTCGTGCTTACTGCGATGGTTTCCAGAGCAGTGAGGACAACAATGGCGGCTGGGGACGTTACAGTGTAAATGCAATGATTAAGCACTGGCCCGGCGGCGGTCCGGAAGAAGGTGGCCGTGATGCTCACTTTGATTATGGTAAATATGCCGTTTATCCCGGCAATGGCTTTGAATATGCTCTCCGTCCTTTCACGGAAGGCGCTTTCAAACTTAAAGGCGGTACAGGCATGGCTGCTTCCGTAATGCCTTATTACACAATCTCTACGGGACATAACGGCGGCACGGGCAGCAACCGCGGTAATAGTTACAATAAATATCTCATCACGGATCTTCTCCGTGGAGTCTATGGCTTTGAAGGCGTTGTATGCACAGACTGGATGATTACGGCAGACGTTAGCGGCGTCTCTAAGTTTGAAGGTAAATGCTGGGGTGCTGAAAATCTGAGTGTTAACCAGCGTCACTATGAAATCCTTAAAGCCGGTGTTGACCAGTTTGGCGGAAACAATGACAAGATGCCTGTTCTTGCGGCATATCAGATGTGGGCTGACGAGTTCGGACCTGCTTCCGCTCGTGCTCGTTTTGAAAAAAGTGCCGTTCGCCTGCTCGTGAACATTTTCCGAACCGGACTTTTTGAAAATCCTTACCTTGACCCTGCACAGAGCGAGGCTGTTGTGGGTTGTCCGGAATACATGAAGGCTGCTTACGATGCTCAGCTCAAGAGTATTGTCATGCTCAAGAATAAGGCTAACGTTTTGCCTATCAAGAGCAAACGTAAAAAAGTATATGTTCCGCAGCGTTTCGTAAAAGGTGTGCCTGACTGGTGGGGTAACACTCCTGCTGATGTTACCGTGGACCCTGTGAACATTGAAATTCTTAAGAAATACTATAAGGTGGTTGCCACTCCGGAAGAAGCGGACTTTGCTATCGTGTTTATTGAAAGTCCTAACGGCGGCACAGGCTACAGCGACGAAGATGTGGCTGCCGGTGGAAACGGATATATGCCTATTTCCCTCCAATACGGCGATTACACTGCTGCTACGGCTCGTGAAACAAGTCTTGCCGGCGGTGACACTTTTGAAAATTTTACAAACCGCTCTTTCAAAGGCAAAACCGTCCGCACTTACAATCACACTGATGCCAAACTTGTGGAAGACACTCGTAAAGCTATGGGTGACAAGCCGGTAATTCTTTCCGTAAAGTGCTTCAAACCGTGTGTTCTTGCAGAGGTTGAACCGTTTGCAGACGCTATCCTTATTGATTTTGAAACTCAGGCACAGGCTATCCTGGATATCATCAGCGGCAAAGCGGAACCGTCTGCACTCCTTCCGCTTCAGTTCCCTAAAAACATGGAAACTGTGGAAAGCCAGATGGAAGACACTGCTCACGATATGCTCCCATATGTGGACTCTGAAGGCAATGCTTACGATTTTGCTTTCGGACTTAACTGGAAAGGCGTAATCCGTGATGCCCGTGTAAGCAAATATGGTGTAACAAAATAAATTTGATATTATGTTTAGAAAAATATTTCTCATTTTTGCTGTTTTGCTCGCAGGTTTTTCTGCAAATGCACAGCTCACTAAGGTTAAGGTCCTTATAGATAATGATTTCTGCGGTGACCCTGACGGACTTTTCCAACTCGCACATCAGGTTCTATGCCCATCTACGGAAATTGTAGGTATTGTGGGCGGACACCTCAAAGATAATGCAGGATTTACGGACCGCAAAGACCAAGCTACTCAGAGTGTGGAAAATGTTAACGCACTGTTAGACGTAATGGGTCTTACCGGCAAATTCCGCATTGTGAAGGGTAGTGAAACCGCCATGACAGACGATTCCACTCCTGCAGACAGCGAAGGCACACGTCTGATTATAGAAGAAGCTAAAAAGTGCAGTCCGGAAAAACCTCTCTATGTGGTTTGCGGTGCTGCTCTGACAAATGTGGCTTCTGCACTCCTCATCGCTCCGGAAATCAGCAAAAATATTATTATTTGCTGGATTGGCGGACAGGAATACAGTTTTGGTGCTTGTCCTCCTCCGGGATATTCTGAGGTGGAATATAATCTTTCACTATGTATTCCTGCAGGACAGGTAGTGTTTAACAAGAGTGATGTAATGATATGGCAAATCCCGCGTGACGTATATCGCCAATGTATGTACAGTACAATGGAAATGCACGCACGCATTGCCACCTGCGGAAAACCGGGCAAATATATCAGCGATGCTATAGACAATGTGATAAATGTTTGTGAGGGTTTTGGTATTCCAATGGGTGAAACATATATTATGGGCGACAGTCCTCTCGTGCTCCTCACTTCACTTCAGTCCGGTTTTGAAGCAGACCCTGCAAGTTGTCGTTGGACTCCGGCTCAGTGTCCTATTATTGGCAAAGACGGCAAATATCTCCCAAATCCGAAAGGTCGCACTATCCGCGTTTATACGCAAGTTGACACTCGCCTGATGTTTGCGGATTTTGAGCTCCGTCTTGCTGATAAATATGGCAAATAATTAAAAATAAGACTTTTCCATAAAGCAATTAGTATTACATATACACTCTAATTGGGTTTTTAATTAGTTTTCACACTCTAGTTAGGTTATCATACCTATTAGGTTTTTAATGTGGTGAAGGTCTCCGGGCAGTGATGTTCGGAGACTTTTTATTAATCGATGCGGCATGCTGCGGCATCCCGAGTGAACTCGCCGGAAAATTCCGAAATGCCATCTTCACGACTGTATATTTTCCATATTTTGTATAAAAATAGTTATATGTATAATTGTATTGGTAAGTAAATTTTAGTAAATTTGTGCAACATAATTTTTATCACCATGAGAAAGGAAAATATCATCACATTTGAAGAATTTAGCGGCTATAAATTAGTGCATCAAACGCAAGGCCCAACATTAGGCTACAGTCCTACGTCCGGAGTGAAAATTATTTTCCGTGACGGTTTTGCATTCAAGAGTTTTGACGGCAGCGATGTGCTCTTGCCATACGAGGATTGGAGACTTCCGGCTGAAGAACGTGCTGCAGACCTTGCAAAAAGACTTAGTATTGAGGAAATTGCAGGACTTATGCTTTATAGCAGGCAGAATAAGCTCCCGATGCCTGATGATACTTACTGCGGCAAAAAATTTGACGAAAGTGGAAAGAAAGCAAGCGACTTGAGCGACGGACAGTTGCAGTTTCTCCTGGAAGACAATGTCCGACACGTACTCGTTTCCATAGTGAAAAGTCCTGAGGTGGCTGCAGAATGGAATAATAATGTTCAGGCTCTTATTGAAGGTCGCAATCATGGTATTCCGGCTAATAATTCTTCAGACCCTCGTCATTCAGCTTTTGAAGATGCGGAGTTCTCTCCCGGTGCAGCCGGGCAACTTTCTCTATGGAGTAACCTCATGGGGCTTGCATCTACTTTTGACCCGGATTTGGTGAAACGGTTTGCTTTTATTGCTTCTGCGGAATACCGTGCTTTAGGTCTCGCAACCGCTCTTTCTCCACAGGCAGACCTCGGCACAGACCCTCGCTGGTATCGATATAATGCCACTTTCGGTTGTGACCCCAAACTTGTGGCAGACCTTACACGTGCTTATTGCGAAGGTTTTCAAGCTAATAGCGAGGAAGATAGTGACTGGGGCTCAGGTAGCGTAAACACTATGGTAAAACACTGGCCGGGTGGAGGTTCCGGTGAGGGTGGCAGAGACGCTCACTATGGCAATGGTAAGTTTGCCGTTTATCCCGGTGGCTGCTTTGAGCAGCACAAGTATCCTTTTGTGCAAGGTGCTTTCCGTTTGGATGGTAAAACGCGTCAGGCTTCTGCAGTTATGCCCTATTATACAATTTCTTACGACCAAACTGATGAAAACGTGGGTAATTCATATAATAAAGAAATAATTACTCATCAGCTTCGTGAGAAATGTGGCTACGACGGTGTTATCTGCACGGATTGGATAATTACAGGCGACCAAATAGATCCCGGTACTCATTCCGGCAAACCTTGGGGCGTTGAGACAATGACCGTGGCTGAGCGCCATTACAAAGCTCTTATGGCTGGTGTTGACCAGTTTGGTGGAAATAATGAAAAAGCTCCTGTTATTGAAGCATACGAAATGGGGTGTAAGGAGCATGGTGAGGAATGGATGAGAGCACGTATGGAACTTTCTGCTCGCCGATTGCTTACAAATTCTTTCCGCCCGGGACTTTTTGAAAATCCCTACGTCTCAATTCGCAAAACAAATGCCACTGTAGGCAATCCTCAGTGGATGGAAATAGGCTATGAACAGCAAATAAAGTCTGTGGTGATGCTTAAGAATCACGGCTCTTTGCTCCCATTGGCTTCTAAGCCTAAAGTCTTTGTACCTCAAAGACATTTGCCACCAATTCGCACTTATTGGGGCTCTATAGAACCGGCTAAGGATGTTGACCCGGTAAGCGAAAATCTTGCAAATCAGTATTATACACCTGTCTCTAATCCGGAAGATGCGGATTTTGCAATAGTCTTTATGGATTCTCCAAAAAGTTATCGCATGGGTTACGACCCGGAAGACTTGAAGAATGGAGGAAACGGATATATTCCCATCACGCTTCAATATCGTCCTTACACTGCCACGGAAGCACGCGAAAAAAGTATTGCAAGAGATGAAAACGAACCTGTTGCGGATCGCAGTTATCGTGGCAAAACGGCTTACGCTCAGAATGAATGTGACCTTGATATGCTGATTGATGTTCACCGTAAGATGAATGGCAAACCGGTGATTGTGGTAATTGCGATGTCTAATCCTACGGTGCTTTCTGAAGTTGAACCGCTTGCAGATGCCATTCTTATAGGTTTCAGTGTTCAGACTCAGGCATTTCTGGATTTGATTTTCGGAAAACAGGAGCCTTCCGGATTGCTTCCGTTTGAATTGCCGGAATCTATGGCGGCTGTGGAGCATCACTGCGAAGACAAACCACACGACATCACTCCATACCGTGATGCCGACGGCAATATCTATTCTTTTGCTTACGGATTGAATTTCAAAGGTGTTATCAAAGACGAAAGAACAAAAAAATATTCCATATAGCAGCTATAGTTTCTCTATTTTTCTTAATTTTTATCTTCTATAAACGATAAAATTGCAATTTCTTTGTTTTTTTATATTTTATAGAAGATAAAAATTCAAAATATTCAATTTTATTTTCCGTAAAAGATAAAATTTTACTATCTTTGCAAAAATTTAGAGTTATGAACTTGATAAGCAGATCATATTACATAGAAAAGATAGAGAAATACCTTGGAAAAGAGGTGATTATAGTCCTTGTGGGGCAGAGAAGAGTAGGCAAAAGCCAAATTTTGAGGTTACTGCAGGAAAAATTCTCCTCTGATGAAAATAATGTGATATTTATTGACAAGGAAAAGCGTGAATTTGACTTTATCAAGACGTATTCCGACTTAAACACCTATATTGATAGCAAATTAGTTGCAAATAAGCGAAACTTTATAATGATTGATGAAATTCAAGACATTAAGGAGTTTGAAAGGTCTATACGAAGTTTTCGCACCGAACCTAATACGGAGATTATTGTGACAGGAAGCAACGCTCGTATGCTGAGTGGCGATTTAAGTACGCTTATAGGTGGCCGCTACAAAGAAATATATGTTCAATCACTTTCATACGTTGAATTTCTTTTGTTTCATAATCTTCAGGACAACGATGAATCTTTGGCTAAGTACGTTCAGTTTAGCGGTATGCCGGGATTGAATAAGATAGGACTTGATGAAAGTGATGCTGCCGAATACCTAGGAGATATTTATCACACTGTGCTACTGAAAGACGTAGTTCTCCGCAATGGTGTGAGGAATATCCCTTTTATGGAAAACCTGGTGAGGTACATTGCAGATAATATCGGCAAACCGTTTTCCGCTACAAATATTGCAAATTATATGCGTTCTGCAGGTGAAAAAGTCACTTCCGGGGTCATTATCAATTATTTGAGAATGTTATGTGAAGCTTTTGTGATAAGAAAAGTGGAGCGTTTTGATATTCACGGGAAGAAACTCCTGGAAACAAATTGCAAATATTATTTTGAGGATCATGGTATAAGAAATGCCATTGTGGGAGGCACTCGTGAGGGTGATATTGAAAAGGTAATTGAAAATATTATCTATCAGCAACTTATCCGCTTGGGATATGAAGTTACTGTGGGTGCTCTTAAATCCACGGAAATAGACTTCGTATGCACAAAACCGGGAAAGGATAGGATTTACGTTCAAGCTTCATACGTGATTGCAAGTGAAAGCACACGCCAAAGGGAATTTGGCAATTTATCCGCCATAAATGATAATTATCCCAAGTATGTGATTTCACTCACTCCCTTGGTCACTAAAAACGATTGTGATGGCATCACTCACTTAAATCTTCGCAGATTCTTGAAGGAAGGATTAAGATAATGCTAAAATGCTATTTCCTATACTGTGAAGACCATTAAGGATTCTTTCTCTTTGGTTTTTACTTGGCTGTTTAATCCCATTTGCATAGTGTGAAAGGAGTTTTTGATTTATGCCGGATGCTCTGCTTATAGCTGCCATAGTGGTATATACTTCAGCATCACGTAATAATGCGGCGGCATCTAAAACAAATTCAAGTTCATAATTGCCTTCCACTAAATATTCAGGAAGTATGTCTCCATCTTCTACGCATCCTTGAATATGCATTTTTAATGATTCTGCAAAATCTTCTTTCAGCTGTTTTAGAGATTTATTGGTAGCTACTACGGTTCCTGCTTCTTCATCACTCCAACCGCAACAGAAATTTTTTTCTGTCCAACTAACATCTATTTTTAATTTCTTTTCCATAATATTATATTCTATATGTGTGGGTTATTTCCACCCGGCTTGTTTCCAAATACTATTGAGAATGAACTGCTCTAAAGTTTCACTTAGTTTTCCTCTAACCGTAACTTTTCCTTTTTTTTGATGGGTGCTTGTATTGCCTGTGGTCTCCTTTTATTGTAAGGAGTTCCCATCCGTCTTTTTCTAGCAATTCAATTACTTCTTTTACTTTATAGCGTTTCATGGATCTTAGAGCTGATTATTCATCACAAAGGTAGTAATATTTCTACTTTATTGCAAAGTTTTTAACATTTTTTATATAAAAATAAAGGCTGCGTAACTATTCAGCTATCCGAAAGCATTACATAACTGCTATTGAAAAGCCATCAT
>JBJECR010000047.1:0-3701 GCA_051871275.1 Muribaculaceae bacterium
ATATTTTACAATATATTAACATAAGAGGGCATATCGAATTTTGATACACCCTCAGGTCGGAGTTCGCTCGTCGTGCAGGTATGCTTCAGCAACACGTCAAGGGGTTGCTCGAAAGACAGAGCCTCGACACAGAAAAACTCACCACTATCTGTGAAGCACTTGACTACAACTTCTTCCAACTTTATTGTGATAGCGTCAGTATCAACGCATATCGTTCCGCCGTCACCACCGGTGATGGGAACGCAACGAACTATTGCGGTGATAATGCAGAGTTTCAAGTGCGAAACGAACTTCTTGCCGAGAAGATAACGATGTTAGAGAACATCATCGAGGACAAGAACAAAATTATCCGATTAATGGATTCAAAATCTAAGTAATACATTATATATATAATGTTGCCATACAAGACAAAGAGTTGTCTTGAATATCAATCTTTATTACTAACCAGTAGCCATATTGTAAGAGTGTTGTGAAACACTTACTATATGCTTACAGAATGGACGTAACCAGCCGAAAATCAATAGGCTATTGCTGCGGCGCAGGCGAGCGTAGAAGAATGATTTTCAAAGGATTATGCAGTTCTTCAAAATCACCACTTACAAATAACTTACAAGAGTTGTGTAAGTGATTGAAAATCAGCGGACAATTATTGCGGCGCAAGCCTCGGTCGAGGATTAAGCAAAAGTACTCTGGAATTAAAGGAGTTAGGCGAAAATCCCTGATAGTAAAGGGCTTTTCGCCTAACGTATTTTTAGACGGTTCGTTCATTTCAACACAAACGAAATGCAGAATATACGCAAAATGTTTTGGAAATGTTTTGGAAATTTGACACCCATGTTTTGGAAATGTTTTGGAAAATAATTTCAAGATTATCAATGACTTAGAAGAATTTAATTTTAATTTTTTTATCAACATATAAAAACGTATAGAAACACAGTTTATGGCAACATTTAAAGCGTGCGTTCAATGGGCGAACAAACAGGGTATTTACCAAGTATTTATCAGAGTTACTCACAACCGTAAGAGTCTTTACATCAAGACTGACAAAATGCTCACTGAAGTGGGACTGTCTAAAACAAAAGAAATTATAGACCCTATCGTGTTGAAGTATTGCTCTGTTCTGATTGTAGATTATATTGACAGGCTGAATAGAGTGGAGGACATTCACAACTGGTCGTGCCGAATGGTTGTAGATTTTCTTGTCAACGGAGAAGATATTTGTTTTTCGGATTATGCTCGCAAGCATATTGACGGACTTATTGATAATGGGCAAGACCGCACCGCTCGTAACTACGAGCTGTCTCTAAGACATCTTGAAAGGCATATCGGTACTAACAAAGTGATGTTTTCACAAATGACTTCTTCCGTGATGCGTGAATGGATTAAGTCGCTCAGCGGTACAAGCAGAGCTAAGGAGATGTACCCGGTATGTATGAGGCAGGTATATCGTGCAGCCATTAACGATTTCAATGATTACGACCTCGGAATAATCAGAATAAAGATAAATCCATAGGTGAAAGTTCAAATTCCGCAGAGCGACCGTCCGGAAAAACGTGCTATAACTGCGGAAGATTGTCGTGCGTTTTTTGCGGCACCGTTGCCTGAAACAAAAATGCTGTCTCCGCTTCCTGAAATCGGTCGTGACGTAGCGATGCTGGTATTTTGCCTTGCAGGCATGAACAGCGTTGATATTTACAATTTGCGTAAGTCTGATTATCATGGCGGCGTTGTTCATTATCGCAGAGCGAAGACTGCACACAGCCGCACTGACGGTGCTTATTTTGAAATGCGTGTTCCGGAAATAATAAAGCCTCTTTTTGAAAAGTATGCTGCAAGCGAAAAGAGCGAGTATCTTCTTAATTTTCATGAAAGATTTTCATCAAGCGACAGTTTCGGAGCGAATGCAAACAATGGTATTTATAAGATTTGCAAAAGTATGGGAATACCAAAGGAGAACTGGTATTCCGTTTATACATTTCGGCACACATGGGCGACCATTGCCCAGAACGATTGCGGAGCGAGTATTCCGGAAGTTGCTTTTGCCATGAACCACAGTCAGCGGCATAACGTAACGAGAGGTTATATTAAGATTGATTTTTCCCCGGCATGGCAATTGAATGAACGTGTTATTGACTTTGTGTTTTTTACAGATAAGGCGAGCAAGCAAGCGGAAATGGAAAATTCAGAGCAGGGCATGTTTCGTATTTCTGCAAAAACACTTATTCGTGCGGCGGCGTTTTTTAAGGGTAAATGTCTTGCGAGCTTTGACGATATTGGCTATTCAAATGTTGACGAAGTCATTTCACGTCTTGTTTGCGATTTGCCGTCCACGATTCCGGACCGGTCTATTGTTTTGTTCAAAATTGTGAACTGCGACAATGAAAAGGTTGCAGTTTATGAACGTCAAAAGGGAAAAGGATTTTTCTAAAAGTGAATTAAAAATTTTCTCTCGCGCGTACGCACGCACGTGCGTGATAAAGCGTAGTTTTTTTCTCTTGTTTCTTTTTGTTTTCTTTTGTAGAAGATAAGGAGACAATATTAAAAGACGTATTAAATTATATTTATGATAATTATGGAAAGCGAAAAGAACTTGAAAAAGCAAGACATGCCGCAGTGGAGCGAAGAAAAGCAGAAAGCATTCAACAGAATGGCAATGCTGAAAGAGGCGATGCAGGAAGCGAAGAAGCCACAAACGGCAATGACGGACGAGGAAGTAATGGAAGCCTTGCAGGACGAGAGTCGGGTGATTTGGCGAAGACCGAAAAAATAAACTATCAACTATCTGATGAAGTTGATGAAAACGGGCATCAGTTTGTGCTCAACTCAGATGGAAATATTGAGTTCGGTCGCATAGGTGAGGACACAGGTTTAACTCCAGCCCCTATTTTGCTGAGTGAGGGTATAATCACAAATCCGAATACAAATGCAGGTTATGGATTTTTGCATATAGAGGCTCGCCATGGTGACCAAATACGTGCTGCAGGTTATGTTTCTGTATTGGAGTTCATAGAGGAGGTTGCTAAGAACTACGAGCTAATTCGTAAAGGTAATGACCGTGATGGTAGAGAAACTTATATGCTTCAGCTCACGGACAAGCACAACAACACATTAATGGTTGAGTTGTCCGGAGACGGAACATATTGGAACATAAACACCGCAGGAATTTTCAAGACTTCCTACGGTGCTAATAGAACTGTTGTGTATGACCGCCATACTACGGACAATCAGCCTGCCGAAACTGATGGAGCATCGCTCTCGGGAGAACAAAGCGGCACTACTCCCTTGACCCGCATGAACGCCCCTGCACAATCATATCAAAACGGTGCTCTTGACAATACTACAGACACTGGCAAGACCCACATGGGCAACGGGAATGATACTGCTACTCCCGAAAACACTGCAATTCTTTTGGGCAAAGTTAGTGATAATTCTGTTTCTGAGCAAGAAAAATCGGAAAAACTTGCTGCAAGTGAGCAACCATACTTGGTGTTATGAAAGTGAACTGTATTTTAAGACCGTCTGAAGTAGAGGCTATTAGGAGAAGAAAATTACGATAAGTTTCTTGACGAGGTTTATAGCCATTTGCAAGACGAATTGAAATCCAAGATTGACCGTGAAGCCGGAAATAGTTTCGTTGATGATGCGACTAAGAGTAACTATTCAGCTATCGGGTGGACGCAATGAAGCGGGTGTTCTATTTT
>JBJECR010000048.1:0-16531 GCA_051871275.1 Muribaculaceae bacterium
AAATTGTTTTTTCAGACACTTTTATTAATTTTGCATTTGCTGTTGGACTCTACATTTAGTTAATAATGCTCTTTTTATATGCGATTTTGTCAAAAATGATGAAATTATTTATTGTTTTTTGCTAATTTTGCAGATTGAATAGAAAAATAACAAATATTGAATATCGTTGAAGTAGAAATTATCAATAAAGCAATATTGATGTTTAATTAAATTATTATCAAACGTAAAAATGAAAATAGCAATAGTAGGTGTCAGCGGTGCTGTGGGACAAGAATTTTTGAGAGTTCTTGACCAGCAAAATTTTCCTTTTGATGAATTAGTGCTTTTCGGCTCAAGTCGCAGTGCCGGAAGAACTTACACTTTCCGTGGCAAGGATTACGTAGTGAAAGAACTTTGCCATAACGACGACTTTAAGGGTATTGATTTTGCATTTGTATCTGCAGGTGCGTCAACATCAAAGGAATTTGCGGAAACAATCACCAAGTATGGCACACTCATGATAGATAACTCCAGTGCATTCCGTATGGATGAAGATGTGCCTCTCGTGGTGCCGGAAGTGAATGGCGATGATGCATTTAATGCTCCAAGAAATATCATTGCGAACCCGAACTGCACCACAATACAAATGGTGGTGGCACTCAAGCCGATAAACGATATTTCTCCTATCCGCCGTGTTCATGTGGCTACATATCAGGCAGCCAGTGGTGCCGGTGCAACGGCTATGAAAGAATTGGAAGAACAATCGGCACAAATAGCTCGCGGTGAAGAGCCAACCGTAAACAAGTTTGCATATCAACTTGCATTCAACGTTATTCCGCATATTGATGTGTTTATGGATAACGGCTATACCAAGGAAGAAATGAAAATGTATCACGAGACAAAGAAAATAATGCATGCAGATGCTCTTGACGTAAGTGCAACTTGCGTGCGTGTTCCCGTGATGCGTGCTCACTCAGAGGCTATATGGGTGGAAACGGAAAAGGAAATTTCTACGGAAGAAGCACGTCGTGCCTTTGAAAATGCGGAGGGTGTAGTAGTGATAGATAATCCTGCTGAAAAGAAATACCCTATGCCTCTGCATCTTGCCGGTGAAAATCCGGTGTTTGTGGGACGCATCAGAAAAGACCTCACAAACAGTCACGGACTTTCTTTCTGGACCGTTTCAGACCAGATTCGCAAGGGTGCGGCACTCAATGCAGTGCAAATTGCACAATATATCATTAAAAACAGATAACTTTTTCGTAAAACATTAGGCTTAATTTAAGTGTTATATAAGTAAAAGAGTATTCAAGTGTCATCATAGCATCGCCATATTATGATTACAGCCGCTATAGTCAGCAATCCCGTTTCGATATTTCTTATCGTGCTGGTGATTATACTGCTTGCTCCGGTTATCCTGAACAAGTTGCATATTCCCCACATTATAGGAATGATAGCGGCAGGCGTTGTTGTGGGACCATACGCTTTTAATGTCCTGGACCGAGACAGCAGTTTCGAGCTTTTCGGACAGGTGGGTCTCCTATATCTCATGTTCCTTGCGGGACTGGAGATAGATATGTACAGGCTGAAACTAAATCTCAAACGAGGTTTTGTTTTCGGCTTGCTTACTTTTCTGATACCCTCGGCACTGGGCTTGCTTTCCAGCCGCTATATCCTTAATTTAGACTGGATTACGTCTGCTCTCCTTGCAGCGATGTATGCTTCCCATACACTTATTTCTTATCCTATCGTGGCACGTTTCGGAATCACCAAAAGTCCGGCGGTGCTTATAGCGATAGTGGGTACGATTATGTCTGTTGTGGGCGGTCTTTTGACTATTGCCGTCGCTGTAAACATTCACCATGCAGGTGAGTTTCAGTGGAGTTCCATTATGACGCTTGTGGGCAACTCACTGCTCTATCTTGCCGGTGTGATATATGTATATCCTCGTCTCACACGGTGGTTTTTCAAAACTTACAGCGACCATGTGACGCAATTCGTGTTTATACTTGCCATGGTGTTTCTATCCGCACAGTTGGCAAGGTTTATCGGTCTTGAAGCAGTTCTCGGAGCCTTCCTCGGCGGACTTGTGCTGAACCGCTTTGTGCCGTCCGGTTCCACCCTTATGTCACGAATAGAGTTTGTGGGAAATGCACTGTTTATACCATATTTCCTTATAGGTGTGGGAATGATGATAAATCTGAGTGTGATTACGTCTGTGGAAACACTGGAAATTGCCGGTGTGATGCTTGTTGTGGCACTTGTCAGCAAGTGGCTTCCGGCATGGATAACGCAGAAAATGTATGGTATGGATGGGCATAGCCGTCGTGTGATTTTCGGACTGACGTCTGCACATACCGCTGTGGCTCTCGCTGTGGTGACTATCGGCTACAATATGCTGAACGCTGACGGCACTCACATGATAAGTTCAAATATTCTGAACGGTACTATTCTCGTGATACTAATCACTTGTGCCATAGCACCTTTTGCTACAGCTCCGGCTGCTGCCAAAATTAAAATCATGATGGTTGACTCAGGTGAAGAGGGCTCGGACGAAAAGAAAGTGAAGAAAAACAATACCCTTATCCCGATTGCGAATCCCACCACGGCATTTCCGCTCGTGGAACTCACTATGATGATGCAACCGGCAGATGAGGAACAGCGCGACAGCCTTTTTGCACTTCACGTCCGCAATGATAACTCCGCTACTTCCAAGGCTATAGGCAGAAATGCACTGGATATTGCTGCACAAGTGGCAAGTGCAGCAAATTCTTCCATCACGCCTATTGAACGCTACGACCTAAACACGGTGACAGGTGTGCTGAATGTGATTGAAGAGCGTGAAATAAATACTGTGGTGCTGGGTATGCACCGCAAGACAACGGTTATTGACAGTTTCTTCGGTTCAAAAGTTGACGGACTTCTTAAAGCCACAAATAAGATGCTGATAATTTCACGGTGCTACATCCCCGTTAATACCATAACGCGTATAGTTGTTTCCGTGCCTCAAAAAGCACAGTTTGAAACAGGTTTCCGCCGTTGGGTCACAGCACTTGGAAATCTTGCACGCCAGCTCGGTTGCCGCATAATTTTCCTTTGTCATCCGGATGTGAACCAATACATAAAAGCTGTTATCCGCCAGCAAAAACTTGCTATTCGCTTGGAATTTCGTGAAGTGCAGGATGCCGACGACTTTATTTTGCTCTCAAACAGAATACTTGACGATGACCTTTTCGTCTATGTCAGCGCACGAGCAAACTCTGTTTCTTATTCCGCTGATATGGTGGAAGTTCCGGCATTTTTGCAAAAATATTTCTCCCGACATAACCTTATTGTCATCTATCCGGAGCAATTCGGCGAAGAATCCACGGTGTTCTCTTTCTCCGACCCTCTTGCTTCCGATGTTACTCTCGCTCCTGCACCGCTGTTTGTCAAATTCGGCAACTGGTGGCGTAAGGTGAAAGGCTCCAAGCCGGAAAAACAAAGAAAAATCGATTTGTAAAACACTCCAAATCTCTCTCGCCATGAAAATTATTCTCCCTCCCGACCTTAAAGACAATCGTAACGTACTTGAACTGAACTCACGCCAACTTCTGATTGTAGGTGCCAACGGCTCCGGCAAAACTCGTTTTACGGACTATCTTTTGGCAGATATCAAGGATCGTGCTTTTCACCTATCCGCATTGGAGGCTCTTTACGGTGAAAAACCGGGACATAACGGTTTCTCGCAGTCTATAGACAATCTGTATGATTCTATGGTGGAAAAATCTTCACTTTTCCGAGTGGATACAAACCTCACGGCAGACAAACTTTTGGCACTTCTGCTCCATGATGAAATAATAAATCTGATAAAGTATAAAATAACATACAGCGATGAAAGTCGCCCGCTGCTCAAATCCACAAAACTTGACACGGTGATGGAAGTTTGGAAGAAAATCTTCCCTAATAATGCCATTCTACTTGAAGAGGGCAAACTTCTTTTTCAGCGTCAAGGAGAAAAAGACAGATATGTTTCCAAGCGGCTGTCTGACGGAGAAAGAGCCGTTCTTTTCTACATAGGAGCGGTGCTTTATGCTCCGGAAGATTCCATAATTTTTGTGGATTCGCCCACAATGTTCTTGCACCCGGTTGTGAGTCTTTCTCTTTGGAACGAGATTGAAAATCTCCGCCAGGACTGCACCTTTATTTACACTACTCATGACCTGGAGTTTGCAGCTTCACGCACGGATAACACCGTGATTTGGGTGCGTGACTACGATGCTGCTCTTAATCGCTGGGAATACTCTGTAATTCAGGAAAATACGGGTCTGCCGGACGATGTGTATCTCTCCATTATCGGTGCCAGAAAACCGGTGCTTTTTATAGAGGGCGATGCACAACATTCCATTGATTCCAAACTCTATCCGCTCATTTTCCCGGAGTTCACAGTCAAGCCGCTCGGAAGTTGCAATAAGGTGATAGAAACAGTGAGAACTTTTAACGACCTCAATGCTTTTCACCACTTGGACAGCTACGGAATTGTGGATCGTGACCGCCGTGAACCAAAGGAAGTGGAATACTTGCGAAATAAGAAAATACTTGTGCCGGAAGTGGCGGAAGTGGAGAATCTTTTCTTGCTGGAAGACGTTATCCGTGCTGTGGCGGAATACTGCGGCAAGAAGCCGGACACCGTGTTCTCTTACGTTCATGCAAAGGTGATGACACTTTTCCGCAACGACCTCAAGCAGCAGGCTCTCCAGCACACTCGCCACAGAGTGAAAAGAACGGTGGAATACCGCATAGACCGCAAATTTGCTAAAATTTCCGAACTTGAAGACCACATGGCGGAACTTGTAAATGAAATAAATCCGAGCGGCATTTACAGCTCTCTTTGTGCTCAGTTTTACTCATATCTGGATAATTCCGACTATGCTTCCATAATCCGCGTTTACAATGAAAAAACAATGCTGAACAATTGTTGCGTGGCTTCTCAGTGCGGACTCCTCAATGCAGATGCTTACATAAAGTGTATCCTCAAAATCCTAAAATCCAATTCAAAGTACGCCATTCGCATCAGAAAAGCCGTTATGCAAGCGTTCCGTATTACTAAACAGGAAATGCTCGGAAAATAAAATTACTTTATTTTTTATTATTTCATAATAAAATGCGATTTTTTGTCTAAAAATCGTTAAATTTGCCATTGAAAAATTTTATTTCTATGGCATTAGATATTTCTGCATTAAGGAAAGGTTCGCAGTCAATAGTTCAGAAAAAAGAAGAGAAAAGATGGAATGAACTGATTGACGCTGTTATGGACGGCAAGGTTATTCCTGTGATTGGTCCTGATTTTTTGATTGACGATGAAGATGACGGCTCGGAAAATCTGCATCAGCAGATTATAAACTTGCTCGCATCCGCATACGGTGTGCAAAGCGAGCCTAAAACGTTCTCGCAACTCGTGTATGACAAAGATTTCCTTTACGAAACAAATTCCGACAAGGAAGCGATATATATGCTGATAAATCAGATACTTAATCAGGCTCTGGAAGAAAATCAGCTACGCCCTAATCGCCTTTTGCAGAAATTGCTTCTCCTCCGCAAGTTCCCCTTCGTTATCACCACGTCTTTCACTCCCGTGGTGGAACTTGCCATGCGTGCAGCCTGGCCGGAAAAAGAGGTGCGGGTGCTCCAGTTTAAGAACGACCCGAACTTTGACCTTGCTGTGGGTAAGGGTGACATTGAAAGTGAACTGGATATGGAGCAGCCAACTGTGTATTACATGTTTGGTAAGCACTGCGATGAAAAACGCTATGTGGTGACGGACCTGGATATGATGGACTTTTGCCGCAAATGGATTGCCGGAGGTTCCAATGTTCCGCGAGTGCTCACAGAGGTGATGAAAAAGCGTTATCTCCTTATTTTGGGTAATAACTACAGCGACTGGTTGTTCCGCTTTATATGGTACTCTATGCGTCCCACAACGGATATTATGCGTTCTTCTATGATGGTTCACGATAGTTTTGAGCCGTCACTCCGTATGTTTTTGGACAGATTGCAGACGTTTATAGAAAAAGACCCCAAATTCGTGGTGTCTGAGATAGAACGCCGTGTGAATGAGCGACTTGAACAGCAGAAAAAAGACAATACCGGTCAGCAGTACGACACAGATGTGTTCCTCTCTTATTCTCGCCGTGACAAAGAAATAGTGAGCCGTGTTTATCAGGCTCTGTCCGCTGCCGGATTGCGAGTTTGGTACGATTCAAACGATATCCCCGGAGGTGCTGACTGGAAGCAAGTGTTCCTGAAAGGAGTCCGCAACACTCGCCTTTTTATACCCGTGCTTTCAAACAACGTTGCCAAAGAATACATGGAGCCGCATGAATACCGTGAAGAATGGACTCTTGCTGCATCAATGGCAAGCAAAATGGGAGGACGAGACTTTATCTGGCCGCTTGCGGAACAGGGTTTTGATTTTTACAATGAAAACAATAAACTGCCGGAAGAATTTCATAAAAGAAATGCAAGTTGGTACTCTATTGCAGACGATTTTGTGGCATACGCTGCAGACGTGAAACGCAAAGTTGATGAAATAAAACAAATAGAGGAGGAGTTGAGAAATGGAAAATAAAAATTTGACTAATCCCTGGAAAGGTCTTAACTTCTACACGGAAGGTGAAGTCCTCTACGGACGTAATGCGGAAATTCAAAGTCTTTCCCAATATATTTTCAACAATACTCAGACTGTGCTTTACGGTCGCTCCGGTATTGGCAAATCTTCTATTCTTAATGCCGGAATTTTCCCCAAGGCTCGTATGGCGGGAATGGTGCCTATCGGTATCCGCCTCAAGCACGGTGATACGTACAACTATCTTGAGCAGATAGAGAATGCCATCACTGCCGGAGGACTGAAAATGCAGGAGATTCTTCCTGCCATAAATGGCACTGAAAACGAAACTCTCTGGGAATTTATGCACCGCCACACGTTCTGCAATGAAGGAGGCGAACAGCGGGTGCCGCTCCTCGTCTTTGACCAGTTTGAGGAAATTTTCACCCTCCAGAAAAATGAAAAAATAAAGCGAGAATTTTTCCGCCAACTTGGTAACCTTTTGAATGAGGTAAAACCGGCTTACATTGTTGAATATGAAAACAAAAACCGTCAGCAGCAGGGCAATCAGCAGGAAACAAAAGTGGTTTCATCCGGTGCTTTCAAAGGACTGAGTCTTAAACTCAATATAAGGCGTAATGATACTGACGGACAGGCTGTTGCACGATATCTGGAGCGTCCTAATTACCACATAGTTTTTGCTATGCGTGAGGATTTCCTTTCATCACTCGAACTGTATGCGTCAAGCATTCCAGTGATGAAGGACAACCGTTTCGGACTTCTGCCTATAAATGAGGAGCAAGCAGCGGATATTATCCGCCTTCCGCGTAAAGGACTTGTGAATGACGAGGTTACAAAACTTATTATTCAGCAAGTCACAGGTCGCACGGACTTTGAACTTGACGGAAAACCGGAAATTGAAGTTGACGCCGCAGTGCTTTCTCTTTTCTTGAGCCGTCTTTACATCAAAAAACCTGAAAATGAGGAGCAAATAACGGCGGAACTCGTAAATAACTATAGCGGTCATATTATTTACGACTTTTACGTGGATTCAATCACGTCAAACGAAGCGGAAAATGAAATTCTATCAAAAGATACTGTCCTTTTGCTTGAAAATCAGCTTCTTACAAGGGAAGGACGACGAAATAACGTTTCTCGCAGCGACCTTATAGCACAGGGCGTGACAGATGCGGAACTGAATATCCTTATTGACAAGCGTAAACTTCTGCGACAGTTCCACCACGGAAATGATATCCGAATTGAATACATTCACGATATCCTTTGCCCGGTTGTGAAGGAACGTAAGGAACAGCGTGAAATGCTTCTGCAGCAGGAACTTGGATGCAAACGCCAGGAAGAGGAGAAACTCCGTCTGCAAGCAGAGGCTGAGAAAAAACAACGTGAAATTGAGGAAAAAGCCGCACGAGAAAAGGCTGAACTGGAAGCAGCTGCTCTTAAAACCAAGATTCGTAACCGCAGAATTTATACTATTTCCGCTGCTGTTTTGCTGGCTGTGCTTTTAGGAGTGACTTACTATTATTTCGCAAATATTTACGTATATAAGTCATACTACGCGGATTTCACTCGTCAGAACGGTTGGCCTGTGGGAGTAGGAGAAGAATTGACGGAAAAAGAAATGGAGCAATCGCCTCTGTATTACTGCCTCAGCCATGTGGGAAGTTCCGCTCCGATAATGAAACTTTTCGGTGTGGGTGTTGACGACGACTTGATTACGGATGTGGAAGTCTTATCTTCAAATGCTCGTCTGCCACATCGCCCGAGGATTAGTTCTTTTGAAATTGCAGATATAGAAACTCGTGATAACAAAGCATTGGCTTACAATGATTTGCTTTCAAATATACACAAAATTCACTTTGTGGGTGGTGAAGATAATTTGATAGAAAAGGAAGTGGCGTTAGGCGAAAACGACTCCACTCTGTTCTTGATAACTTATTTCCACATAAATAATTCGGAAATGTGGGGCTCCATTCTCTCACCAAACGGACAGCCTATGCAAATCAGAGAAAAAGAGGGTATAGACAGAATGAAAATTTCTATGGATTCCCTTGGCAGAATACGTTCTCTGATGTATTACGACGAGAACGGTGTGCGTATGCCAATAGCAGACGGCATTTGCGGTTTTGCTTGGAAATACGACAATGACACTGAAAAACGGTACATCCTCAATCAATTCAGTTTGCCTATTGACAAGCCTTACAATCTTGTTATAACTCGTAACTCAAACGACACTGTCACAACACTTTATCGCAGAGTTGTGGCTGTGGAAGATACTATTGAGACGGAAGCTCGCGGACCTGAAGGCTACAGCAAACTTGTGGCTTGCGGCAGTGCGGTGAAAATGTTTATGTCGGACTCTGATGAAAATTTCGCCACCAAGACTGTTAAGAAAGATTCAAAGGGTAATATTCTCTCAGAGCGGATTGAAAATAATATTTCCAGCATTGTTCCGGCTGTTGTAAATTATACATACAGTCCTGACGGTGAACTGGTTAGGAAAGAAAAACTCAATTCTTCCGGAGAACCGTTTGCTGCCCGAGAAAAAGACAATTATCTCTACGAATGGGGCTACGACAACGGCAGGAAAGTGAAGGAAATTCGCTATAACAAATCCGGAATAACGTATCAGAATGTAATTGAAAAATATGAGAATGTTACCACGGAAATCCGCGAAGACAAATTTGCCGGAACTTACATTGCAAAAGTTGATAGCCTTTTCAGTGATGGCTCTTCCACAAGCTATTACGGTTCAGGATATGTACCTATGAATTGCAATGTGAAAATGGATGAAGATTCACTTGTGTTTCATAGAAAAAGATGCTATGTTGACGGCAATACGGAGCGTAGATGCTTCTTTGTTTATAAAGGCAAAGAGGTTAAAGCACCACTTATAAAAGACGAGTATGGCAAGGCATGGTCTTATTTCTGCAAAGAGATTAAAAAAGATGATTCCGGAAATACTGTGTCTTACAAGAAGTATGACGAAAACATGAAAATTGTTAAATCCATGATGTTCATCACACTGAACGGCGAAATTATCGGTAGGGCAGTGGAAGGTGTAGATGGCACTCCAGTCAGATGTGACAAATGGGAGGAAGAAGGCTTCTTGTATTACAAAATTTATTATAACAAAGACTTTGATGATAATTTTGTAGGTCTTAAAGGTATGAACGAATGGAATCAGGAAAGTGCGTTCAACGACCCGTTTGCCGGATATTTGCGTGTGTTATACAAGGATTTTGGCGGATATTCCATCAATAATAATGGTAATGAAGTTCCTATCGTTCGCTCTTACAAGCAGTTTGTTCTGGATCCTGCGGAAAATATCTCGGATTTCAGTTATCCATATCTGCATATTCTGGACAAAGAAAGTGTTCTGTATAAGTCCGGATTCAAGGATGGTGACAGAATAGTAAAATTCGGAAATTGGACTGTTGGCGGCTCTGAAACGTCACTGAGCAATGCATGGAGCTCCTGGTGCGGCTCAAACAAGGAAGTTGACATTGAGGTTTTGCGACCTAATCCTTCCGGAACTGCAGACAGAATTACCGCAAACGTAAAATGTGACAAAAATTCAGCGGATTTGCAGGAATATCACATTCTGCACCTGACAAAAGAGGAATATGATTACCTCAATAAACGTTCTATTTTGAAGTAATATTTTGATAATGAAACGTATTTTGATTTTTATAGCACTCTGTGTGTCACTTGCAGGCAATGCACAGATTCGCCAGTCGCTTAGTACAAACAAGAGTACGAAGCTAAATCTTGGTACTCCCACTACGAAATCCTCCGGCACAGACGGCAAGCAAAAAGAGGTAGAGGAGTTTGTGCTTTACAGAAACCTTGTAAGGCAATACACTTGGCTTGTGGGGCAAGGCGAGCCTATTACGCAGGAGGTGGCGAATCATTTGCCATACTATTTCAAACTGTCTATGAAAAATGAAAAAGGTCACTGGCAGCACATTGAGGCTATGCATGGAAATGCACTTACTACGGAACATAATCAAAATACGTACTTTATTGATATTCAGAATGATACTGCTGTTGTAAACAACGAGTGGGTTACCAAACTGAAAACCGTGGCACAGTGGTTTATCACGAGTGACCTTTCCGGCGATTGCGTTGCGGAAGAACGCGGCTACACGGCGGAGGGTGATATGATTTATGGCTTTATTCCTATCCAAAACGACAGCACACACATCACAGGCAGCTATATTGATGCGTGGGGCTATCCTGTGGATATGATGCAAAGTTCCGTATATACATACGGTAGCGTGGTTTATATCACTTACGACAAATACGGTTGCGACTATATTCTTGATTTCCTTGACGGTGCAGGTTACAGAAAACCGAATACTAACGGTGTTGACCAGTCTCGCACGGTGTATGATGAAAAATTAAGGCCTGTCCTCAGCACTTCGCACAACTGTGTAGGTGATTACTGTATAGACAACTGGGGTAATTGCGGTGTGAAATACGTTTATGCCGCTGACGGAAAGTCTTACACCATCACGTTTGTTGATGAAAACTTGAACCCTATGCGTATGCCACCGGAGAGGGCTTCCGTTGATGAAACTTTTATAAGTTGCAAATACGTGTTTGACGAGTGGGGCAGAGAAAAAGAAGCAATATATCTTAATGCCGATGGCGACAATGATGCCACTCTGTCCGGCATACACAAAATCGTAACGGAATACACTGCAGACGGAAAAATAAAGTCTAAATCTTATTTTGATATTACAGGTAACCTTATGAAAACAGAATAAGTTATGAAAAAGTTTTGCATCATCATATTTATTGCCCTGTTTTCAATAGCAGGCTCTGCACAAAACATCAGAAACAGGCAGAATATCCGTAATAATCCTTCAAAATCGGAGAATATACGAAAAGATTTGTCTTCTCCAAAGCCTAAAAAAGCACAGGAAACGTCGGCAAGTAAACAATGCGAGCCGGACACCGTTTATGCTCTCCGTGCAATAAAAAAATACGGGTGGTACATTCCGCATGGCGTGCTTACGAAGGAACAGGCTTCGCATAACTATGCCACTTGTGTTTTCACGAGAAAAAACAAGGAAGGAAACTGGACAAGGGTGGAAATGATAGATTCGTATGGTAATTATGTATCCGGATTTGCTTCTCCTTACATTTTGCCGAACGGTGATAACGATGACGGTGCAAATGAAGACTGGAAAAACAAAATTAAGGAATCTTGTATTGTTGAATTTATATCGGATCCAACGGGTAAAGAGGTTGTGCAAGAGCGTGTATATAACAAAAATCACAAGTTGCTGTATGCATTTTCTCGCACTCCGATAGGCGAAGTGAACGGACTCCGCCAGTTTGTGGGTACATATAAGGATTTCTACGGACTTCCGGCGGAAATGAGGGAAACTCCGGGATATACTTACGGCACTCTGGTGAAAATCACGGAAGACAAGTGGGGACATGACCATATTATCGAGTATATGGACGCAAGAGGTGTCTATAAACTCAATGCAGACAGCGTTTATCGTTCTGTTCATAATTATAATGAATTTGACGATGAACTTACATTCGGTTCACAAAACGCAAAAGGTGAATATGTGATAGATATTTGGGGGAACTGTGGTACTATCTATACTTGGAATGAGGACCATACTCCTGCTACTGCCACTTACACGGACAATAATTGGAAGCCTATTGCCATGCCTTCCGAGAAATCCAATGAACACTGTGGTGTGATTAAATTTCACTGGAAATACGATAAGTATAAACGCACTATCGAGGAGCGTTTCGTTGATGCCGATGATAAGCCTGCAACGAATATTCACGGTGCACATATCATAAGGTATGAATACGATGATAAGGGAAACACCACAAAAAGTATTGGCTTGGGACTTAATGGAGAATATGCTCCAATTGATGCTTCCGGAACCGCTATCTATGAAATTACTTACGATGAAAAAGGACGCCAAAAATCTATTCGTTTTTTAGATGAAAACGAAAAGCCTAATCCAAAAGCAGGCTATCTTTCCGGAATAAAAACAAAATACGATGAAAAAGGCAATATCGCATGGGAGGAGAGATACTCTGCGGAAACAGGGCAGGAATGTGTTTGCTCCAAGGTTGAAAATACTCCGGAGTATAGCTATACTCTGTGGAATGACGGCACCTACCGTGTGGATTCTCTTGATGCCAAAGGCAGAAAGACGTTTATTGGCTTCTATGGTGCAGATGGCAAACTGATGAATACGGAAGGTAGAGCAACCGAAGTATATACATACGAAGACCGTGGCAAACAAACGCTTGAAACAAGAATCGTTTATGATGAAAATGGTGAAAAAGGTGATGTCCCGGAGCAATCAGGTATTTACAAGGTTGTGACACTGGTGGATTCTTTGAATTGGAGCAATACTTTTTGGAGATACGATAAAAAAGACGTGCTTGCAGATGTTTATACTCATAGTTGTTCACCGAATTTTGAAAATGTGCTGTATCAAGAAGACCTTAATGCTTTTGGTGTGACATCGCGTGCCGGAGGTAGCTCTTCCGTGAGGTACTATAAAGGTAATGTGATGTACAGCCAACAGGGAAAAATCGTTTCCTTGTACGGCAAAGATGAGTTTGGAGAACCGGACTATATTACGTCAAGTGATTTCACGTATTATTACCAAAAACAATTTCCACATTCCGCTACAAAATTTTACGATGTAAATAATTGTGAAATAGAGGATGGCAAGGAAATAAATAATCGTCTTCCAAAGTTGATGACTATAGAGGTTACGGACAGTGCCGCATATAAGTTGGGACTTAGAGACAATGACTTGATTCTTGTTTATGGCGATTATGTGGCAGACATTTTCAGCGTCCAGTCTTACATTGATTTCAGGAAAAACTGGACGGTGCGTACTGTTTTGGGTGCAAGTCAGGAGAAACGCATGGTGGTTTTCCGCATTACGGATGCTTCAAAAAACGAATATGGGCTATATGAAATTACCGGGCTGAAAGGCACATGCTCGGAACTCGGTTTCCTTGCACATATCCGTTGCTTGACTGAAAAACAAATGCTTAGGGTGCAAGGGGCAGTTTTGAATGAAACTCATAAACCGGAGCCGCTTATTAGTCAAAGCGATTATGACAAAGTCCTTGATTCTGAGGGCAGAAACTATGTTGTGCTTTCTTATCCGGAAATGTTCAGAAGCAATAGAAACTATAATTATCCTCGTGAGGTCGTTGACCCTTCAGTTTTGCTTGCTTCCTGCATTCAGGCTAAAAATATGAAATGGACAAGAGAAAACTATGATGATTATACTTTCGACGAGATGCTGAACACAAGAACGGCAGATGCAATGAGGTATCCTCGTCAGGATTTCTATTTCACTAAAGACGGAAAAAATATTATTCATTTCCCACTTTATGGACAATCCGTTGTTACAAATTGGATTGGCACCTATATCTCTGATGAAGATTACAAAAAACTCTCGAACCTCTATGCTGCCGCTTGCGACAGTGTAAACGCCGTGATGAGCAAGAATACACCGGAGGAAACAAAGAAATTCTTTGGCACATGGAAGTCTCTGAAAAACAGTAGCGTGGATTATCCGGCGGAAATGGCTGTGAATTTTGCAAAAGACGGAACGTGTGAATGTAAGGTTGTTAACTATGGTTCTATTTATTATACGGAGGGGCGTGCCGTCTATAAGATAGAAAATCATTATACCGGTAGTTGGACTTACGGCGACGAATGGCTCTTTATTACTCCCGGCACGGAGAATATTACTATTTCTTGCGTTGATTTGATAGGTCCGGAAGATGAAAACTTCAGGCAGTATGCGGTTAACTTTTTGAATAGCATTTGCGAATCATCAAAAGACGGACTATTGAAAGAAATGACCTATGATGAATACAAAATTGAAAATGATTTCACAATCCGGTCTTTTGGCAAAGACCGTTTTGATGCGGAACTTTCATCTTGGAAAAGAATCACCTTCGTTAAGACAAAATTGCTTGATATAGAAGGTGCTATGCAGGAAAATACGGTTGAAGTGGCTCCGGCAACGCAAACTATTGATGCGAATTGCCCCTACATAGGATTTTGGAGTTGCACTATGCCGGAATTTCAAGATTCGCGTGCGGAATTTGACCTGAGTCCAGACGGACAATTGCTTTTAGATGTGACAGCGGTTGAGTCTCAGCCTTTTGACGAAAATATGGGACTTGAACTGTACATGGATATTAACGTTCCCGGAACGTGGCAGCCAAGTGAGAACGGATTTAATATAAGCATTGATGCGTCTAAACTTGATATTGTTTTGGACTTTGACATGTATGGCGTAGATGAAGAAACAAAGGCGTTGACGCTTCCTGCACTTAAGCAAGAATTAGGTGGACAAAAGCAGCAGTTTGCCATGTCTTTCCTTGACAGTTTCGGCAGTGAAATGAAAGTGACGGAAATAGATTCCGTAAGGATGGTGATGAATGACAATGTCTTCACAAAAATTCCGAATAACTATGAGCTTGCCTATGGCACAATTGAAGGTGCTACAGGTTATCTTGTAGAGCAAGGTCTCCGAGGCCATTTCGTAGTGCTGGAGTGGTGTGACTGGAACTGCCGGCAAACAATAGACGATTTCTCTGCAGAATTTCTTAAGCAAAAAGAAAACGACAAGCATCTGGTGTTGCTTTCCGTAGAATTTGTAAACGACAAAGCAGTTTTCAAGGACGTAATAGAAATAAATTGCCCGAAAGACAAATTGGGCATTAGAGTAGTTGACACCACGGTCGGTTACCTCTATTATAAGCAAAATGTCCTGGCTCGCTACAAAGAATACCTTAGAAGTAAAAAGCAATAAAATTTCAAAAAAAATAATTGGCTGAATGACTTTCACTTAGCCGATTAATGCTTTTATCATTCCGAAAAAATACATGATTTTTATCATACTTTTGCGTAATTATCTTAAATTTTAGCGTTTTCTTTTGTAACTGAAAGAAAATGCTTATTTTTGTAGTCTTAAATGCGTTGTATGGAAGCAAAGGAACTTAAACGATTGCCCGTAGGAATTCAGACCTACGAGAAACTGGTTAATAATAACTGCCTGTACGTTGACAAAACGGAATACATATATAAGATGATAAATCTTGGCAGTTACATCTTTCTGAGCCGCCCGAGGCGTTTCGGAAAGTCGCTCCTTGTTTCCACTCTCCAGTCTTATTTTGAGGGTAAGAAAGAGCTTTTCAAAGGCTTGTTTATAGATTCCGTTGAGAAAGACTGGACGGAATATCCGGTGTTTAGGTTTGATATGAGTTCTGCGAAACATATTGACAAAGATAGGCTTCACCGTTTTCTTGGCAGTATGCTTGAGAGAGAGGAGGAGAAATGGAATATTACATCGCCCAAGCAGGACGCAAATGATAGACTTTTAGACCTAATTTTAACTGCATACAAGCAAACAGGCAAGCAGGTAGTTGTCCTTATTGATGAATATGACGCACCACTGCTTGATGTGGCTCATGAAAAGGCTAAATTAGATGATTTACGCCAAATTATGCGTAACTTCTATTCGCCGCTGAAGGCTTGCGACCCATACCTCAGATTTGTGTTTATAACCGGCATCACAAAATTCTCTCAGTTGAGCATTTTCAGCGAACTGAATAACCTGAAAAATATCTCTATGGATCCGGCTTTCGCAGCCGTTTGCGGCATAAGCGAGGAAGAGATTCAGACGCAAATGTCGGATTATCTTGACGATTTTGCGGTACACCAAGAGATAACTCGCGAAGAAGCAATGACGGCACTGAAAAAGCAGTATGATGGGTATCATTTTGCATGGCCGTCACCGGATATGTACAATCCGTTCAGCCTGCTTAACGCGTTTCAAGACAGAATGTTAAAGAGCTATTGGTTTGAAAGCGGAACTCCTACTTTCCTCCTTGAAATGATGAGGAAATTTAATGTAAAGCCATCAGATA
>JBJECR010000049.1:0-16426 GCA_051871275.1 Muribaculaceae bacterium
TGATGGCTTTTCAATAGCAGTTATGTAATGCTTTCGGATAGCTGAATAGTTACTGTGAAGTGTGGTTCTTGTAATAAATGTTAAAGAATTCTTAGCTTAAAAAATTAGTGGGTAGAAATATATCAAATAAAGAAAAAATTCGCTAATTTTGCAATGCAATTATAAAATGCGGAATTTAAGAGCCGCAAAAAGGCATAATTTAGTATAAATCAGAAAATTAACATCATAAAACCATAAAATTCAAAAAATTATGACAATTGACAATTACAAATTTGCCGGTAAAAAAGCAATAGTACGCGTTGACTTCAACGTGCCTTTGGATGAAAACGGAAACATCACAGACGATACTCGTATCCGTGGTGCTCTCCCAACACTTAAGAAAATTCTTGCAGACGGTGGCGCCCTCATCATCATGTCTCACATGGGTAAGCCAAAAGGCAAAGTAAACGCAAAATTCTCTTTGTCACAAATCAAGGACGCAGTTGCTGCCGCTCTCGGTGTTGACGTAAAATTCGCTCCGGACTGTGCTAAAGCTGCTGACGCTGCTGCTGCCCTCAAACAGGGTGAAGTTCTTCTCCTTGAAAACCTCCGTTTCTACCCTGAAGAAGAAGGCAAACCTGTTGGCATTGACAAAGAAGACCCTGCTTACGATGAAGCTAAGAAAGCTATGAAAGCAAGCCAGAAAGAGTTCTCTAAAACTCTTGCAAGCTATGCAGACGTTTACGTAAACGATGCTTTCGGTACTGCACACCGTCGCCACGCATCTACTGCCGTTATCGCAGACTACTTTGATGCAGACAACAAGATGCTCGGTTACCTTATGGAAAAAGAAGTGAAAGCTGTTGACAATGTGCTCAGCGACATCAAACGTCCTTTCACTGCTATCATGGGTGGCTCTAAAGTTTCCACAAAAATCGGTATTATTGAAAACCTCATGGAAAAGGTTGACAACCTTATCCTTTGCGGTGGTATGACATACACTTTCGCAAAAGCTAAAGGCGGCAAAGTAGGTCGCTCTATTTGCGAAGACGACAAACTCCAGCTCGCTCTCGATATCATTGAAAAAGCAAAAGCCAAAGGTGTAAACCTCGTGCTTGCTACAGACTGCGTTGCTGCTGATGACTTCTCAAACGATGCAAACACTCAGATTTGCTCAGTAATGGATATTCCTGAAGGTTGGGAAGGTCTTGACATCGGTCCGGACACAATGAAACTTTTCGCAGACGCTATCAAGGGTGCAAAAACAATTCTTTGGAACGGTCCTGCAGGAGTATTTGAATTTGACAATTTTGCAGTAGGTTCACGTGCTGTTGCCGATGCTATTGTAGAAGCAACTGCAAACGGTGCATTCTCACTCGTAGGTGGCGGTGACTCAGTGGCTTGTGTAAACAAGTTCGGTCTCGCAGACAAAGTATCTTACGTTTCTACAGGTGGTGGTGCTCTCCTCGAAGCTATCGAAGGCAAGGTTCTTCCGGGAATCGCTGCAATCCGTGGTGAATAATAATTCTTTACACAATTATATTCATAGTTAAACAAATCCCGGTTATGGCTTCCGCGAGGAAGCCATAACTTTTTTCATTCTCCAAAAGGATTAATAGCTAAAATAGCTAAGATAGCTACTTTAGCTAAGATAGCTAACCCGGCTAAAATCAGTGAAATTGCCGCTTATTCAAAAATTTTTATTACCTTTGTGGCTCTAAAGGTGCAATTTATAATTTTTAAGAGCTTAAGGCTCAATAATTAAGGTAAAAATGTTGGGAAACAATAGGAATTTCAGACAAAATCCGCCATTGCTTGTGTCACTGTTGCCAATACTTTGTTTTTTGGCAGTGGTGGGATATGTTATTTATACACAGGGAGCGGATGCGGCACAAGGCATAAGCCAATATTTGCTTTTAGGCGCCACGGCAATAGCTTTTTTCATATCCAAAGTGATTTATGCCCGAAAATGGAAATACATTTTTATAGGCATACGCATGAGTGCGAAACAGATTTTGCCAACAATTACTATTCTCCTCTTAATCGGCACGGTTTCAGCTACTTGGATGATGAGTGGCACTGTGCCTGTGCTGATTGACTATGGACTTAAGATTATCAGCCCCAAGTTTTTCCTTGTGATAGCCTGCACGGTGTGTGCCGGAGTGTCCGTGATGAGCGGCAGTTCGTGGACCACGATAGCTACTATAGGCGTGGCATTTATGGGAATCGGTGACGTACTTGGCTATAATGCAGCATGGGTAGCCGGTGCCGTTATTTCCGGAGCATATTTCGGAGATAAGGTTTCACCTCTGTCCGATACCACAGTCCTTGCATCTTCAACAGCCGGAGTGCCTCTGTTTAAGCATATTAGGTATATGATGATAACTACAGTGCCGTCTATGGCTGTTGCACTGATAGTTTTTTGTATAGTCGGACTCACTGCGGAGGTTTACCCTATGTCGGAATCTGTGGAAATGGTGGAAAACCTTAGAGAGGCATTTAATATCACACCCTGGGTGCTACTTATTCCGGTTATTACTTGTGCACTAATCGTCAAAAGAATTTCTACCACTAAAACGCTTGTTTTCAGCACAGTACTTGGACTTGTGGGTATGTTTGTGTTTCAGCCGCAGATAGCGGATAACGTTTTTGGCGGCACTGTTGACAGTTTTGCAAAAGCTTTTATGGTGGTTTGTGATGTTCTGCTCACAAACACGCAGGTTGAAACCGGAAATGCTGTGCTGAACGACCTTGTTTTCACCGGTGGAATGGAGGGAATGATACCTACCGTCTGCCTTGTCCTTGCTGCTATGCTCTTTGGCGGTGTGATGATTGGTAGCGGTATGGTAACATCTATCACTCAGGCATTTACGCGTAAAATAAAGTCGCTAAGGTCTGTGGTGTGTTCTACTGTTTTCGGTGGCTTGCTATTCAATGCAAGCACCGGAGACCAGTATCTTTCAATTTTACTGAACTGCAATGTGTTTAAGCGACTTTATAAGCGATTAGGACTTGAAAACCGTTTGCTTAGCCGTACTGTGGAAGATTCCGTTTCCGTGACGTCCGTTCTTTTTCCGTGGAACTCCTGTGGTGTGGCACAGTCTATGGTGCTGGGTATTCCCACGCTCGTTTATTTGCCTTACTGCGTGTTTAATTACGTCAGCCCGCTGATGTCTGTCATCATTGCCACTTTGGGCTACAAGATTGTGCAGAGAGCAAAAAAAGATTAGCTATTTTAGCGATGCTTGCAGCTATTTCTCTCCATTGACGTAGCGGTTGTAGTAGTCAATGATGAGGGTGGTGAGCGGCAGAGCGATAATCATTCCGAGTATGCCGAAAAGGCTACCCCAAATGGAGAGCGAAAGCAGGATTATAGCAGGGTTCATGCCCATAGTGTTTCCCATAATTTTCGGTGTGAGAATCACGTCTGCCACTATTTGAACAAAGGCATAGACTGCAATGCACTGCCAGAATAGCGACCAAAAAGACTGCTCGCCGGTTGTAGATAGCACAATACAGAGGAATGTTACCGGAACGAGTGACACAAACTGCAAGTACGGCACCATAAACAAAAATCCTATCATTATGCCAAGCACTATGGCAAGTGGCAAGCCTACAATAGAGAATCCTATGCTGTAAATGATTGCTACAATGAAAGCTATGAGTGCCTGTCCGCGGAAATAGAGGTTCATACTCCTTTTTATGTCATTGCCAAGACGGAAAACGGGTTTACGGTACTTTGCCGGTACTATTTTCTTGAAACCCGTCATAAGCTTATCGTAGTCCAGCATGATGAAAACAAGGTAAAGCAGAGAGAATATCCATTCCACAAAGCCTACAATCACGCTCACACCGCCGGATATAAAGGAGAAAATTTTGTCAAACACCACATGCACATCGTCCAGCGTGATTTTAGATGCAATGGCTTCAAGGTCAACGTATTTGCGGATAAATTCATTTACCCCGTCCGGCAGATACGTCACGTTTTTATGCCCCTCAGCGTATTGCTGAAGCATTACTGCCAGTTCGCTCATTTCAGAAAGTATGGAGGGGACAAAAAGGAATAGGGCGAGTGCCAGGATTGTGGTGATTTCAAAAAGCGTCACAAAAACAGCCACCGCTCTGCCTTTGAGTTTGAGAATTCTACGGTTGTACTGCACAAAAGGCTCGAAAATGTAAGCCCCCAGGCATGCCACCACGAATGGTAGCAGCACGTCACGCAGTATATATATAAGGTATAGCACCGCAAAAAGTATGACAACCGTCATAAGCATGCGGAAAACACGGTCAAAAGTGTATGGCTTGGAACTGAACATTGTAAAAAAGTCTGTTTTTCTGTGGTTATGGTGCGAAATTACTAAAAAATGGTTGAAAATGAGCAAAACAACGCAAAAAATAGATAGACTTGCAAAAATTTTGCGTAATTTTGCGAGAAATTTTTAGAAATCACAAAATATAATTGGAGAAATGACACAAAAATTACACAAATTTCTTGACGACAACCCCTGGGCACGTTGGAGTGCACTTGTGTTGCTGGCAACGGCGATGTTTTTCGGATATATATTTGTAGATATCCTTTCACCGCTGGAGTCAGAATTGCCTACATCAGCGTTGGGCTGGTCTGCAACGGACTATGGTAACTATACGGGAGCTGAAACATTCCTGAACGTATTCGTATTCTTCCTGATTTTTGCAGGTATAATCCTGGATAAGATGGGAGTGCGATTTACGTCAATATTGTCCGGTGTAGTGATGCTTGTAGGTGGTGCAATGGTTTATTTTTCATCTACGGAAACATTTATCAGCTGTGGCTTGAAAGCAACTTTCGACGGCTGGCTGAATATTCCTGATGCGTGGTGGAACTTCACCCCGTTTGTTGATGGTATGCCGGCATCTGCAAAATTTGCAGCCATAGGTTTTATGATATTCGGTTGCGGTGTTGAAATGGCGGGTATCACCGTTTCACGCGGTATTGTCAAATGGTTTACCGGCAAGGAAATGGCACTTGCTATGGGTATTGAAATGGCAATAGCGCGAATCGGCGTTGCCGTAGCATTTATCCTTGGTCCGTACCTTGCTGCAACCGGCACAGGTGCTTTTGATGCTGCGGGAAATGAAATCATACAGTATGAAATGGATAAGCCTCTTGCCTTTGCGGCACTCTTGCTCTGCATAGGTCTTATCTGCTTTATCGTTTACAGTGTGATGGACTATAAACTTGAAAAGCAAAAAGGCAATACGGAAGAAAAAGACGACCCATTCAAGGTTAGTGACCTCAAATACATCTTCACTTCAAAGGTATTCTGGATTGTGTCCATGCTTTGCGTGCTTTACTATTCAGCAATCTTCCCATTCCAGAACTACGCTTCCGGTATGCTCCGCAGCTCACTTGGAATCAGTCCTGACGAGGCTGCAGACATTTTCTTCTGGTTCCCTCTCGGTGCTGCAGCAATCACACCGTTCCTCGGTGCATACCTTGATAAGAAAGGTAAAGGTGCCACTATGCTCATTTTCGGTTCAATCCTTATGATTGTTTGCCACAGCATTTTTGCACTTGTACTTCCTGTAGTACAGTCCAAACTGCTTGCATACGCTGCAATCGTGCTTCTGGGTATTTCATTCAGCCTTGTACCTGCAAGTTTGTGGCCGTCTGTTCCAAAACTCGTGGATAAGAAAGTAATCGGTTCTGCATACGCAGTTATTTTCTGGATTCAGAATATCGGTCTTTATGGATTCCGTAAAGGTATCGGTTCGCTTCTTGATGCGGTAAATGAAGGTGTGGCAGACAGAATGGATTTTGACTACACAATCCCGATGCTCGTATTTGTGGGCTGTGGTGTGGCAGCATTATTCTTCTCATTGTGGCTTAAAGTTATCGACAAGAAGAATAATTATCACCTTGAAGAACCGAATATGTAAAAAATCACATTTAAAATATTGATTATTGAAAAAATAATTTGTAACTTTGCAAAGTTTTTCCAACAGATATTAAGCCGTGGGAAAGTTTACGGAATACAAAATAATGCTCAAAAGCATGCCTAAAGGGCTGAATAACTTTGAGTTTGCCCTGACAAAGCAGTTTTTTGCCAACATGGAAAACAGTGAGGTTCGTGATGCAGACCTTGCCGTTAATCTGCGAGTTGACAATGCCGGAGAGTATTATGACTTTGATTTCAAAGTGAGCGGAACTCTGACAATTATTTGTGACCGCTGCCTTGACGACCTTGTGATTCCGGTGGAAACCGATTATCACCTTGTGGTTAAATATGGCGAGGAATACAATGACGAGTCAGATGAAGTTCTTGAAATTCCGGAAAGCGATTCTTACATTAATGTCGCCTATATGCTTTACGACACCGCTATGCTTGCAATTCCTATCAAGCATGTCCACCCCGCAGGGAAGTGCAACAAAGTGATGAGTCAAATTCTCCGTCAGCACCGTGTTGACGATGAAGAAGGACTTATAGAGGGTCTTGAAGATTTCGGCGACGAAATGGCGGATTCACAAGCGGCTATAGACCCGCGTTGGGAGCAACTTAGAAACTTTAACGAAAATAATAATTAAAATAAATATAAAAGAAAATGGCACATCCTAAACGAAAACAGTCTAAGACTCGTACAGCAAAACGTAGAACTCACGATAAAGCAGCTATGCCTACACTTGCAGTTTGCCCTAACTGTGGCGCTTGGCACGTTTCACACACAGTTTGCGGTGAATGTGGTTACTATCGCGGCAAAGTAGTTATCGAAAAAGAAGCTGCTGTATAAAAAAATTAATACGTTTTTAGACGAAGAAAAAACGATTGTTGTAAAGATTGGCAAACAGTGAAAAATTGCAGATTTTACAACTATTAAGTCATTATCAACATTCTCTCGGCAGGACTGTAAAACATAAAATTTGAGCCCCCGGGAGAACGTTGCATTATTTCCAAAACTCAAAGACAAATTTGAAAATGCTTAACGCAAGAATTTCAGGAATTGCATCATACGTACCGGAAGATATCCTCGACAACGAAATGCTGTCTAAAATGGTGGATACTAATGATGAATGGATTACTACACGTGTAGGTATCAAGGAACGCCGCATCCTTAAAAAAGAAGGTGCAGGCTCTTCTTACCTCGGTATTCAGGCTGTAAACAAATTGCTGGCTGATACAGGTGTTAATCCGGACGAGATAGAGCTTCTTATATGTGCAACATCAAATCCTGACTATCGCTTCCCCTCTACCGGTTCTGTAATCGTGGAAGGCTGCAAACTGAAAAACTCTTACGCATACGATATCCAAGCAGCATGTGCAGGTTTTATTGTTGCCCTTGAAGATGCCGCTGCATACATCAAGTCCGGTTTGAGAAAGAAAATCATCGTGGTGTGTGCGGAAAAAATGTCTTCTATGGTAAACTACAAAGACCGTGCTACTTGCCCTCTCTTTGGTGACGGTGCTGCAGCAGTGCTCGTTGAGCCGACTGAAGAACCTGTAGGTGTTCAGGACGGTGTTTTCCACGTTGACGGAAAAGGACTTGAGTACCTCGTGATGAAAGCAGGCGGCTCCGTAAAACCGGCTTGTCAGGAAACTCTTGATGCAGGTGAGCACTATCTCTATCAGGAAGGTCGCAGCGTATATAAAAATGCCGTTACAGACATGCTCAATTCTACAAAGGACGTGATGAAACGAAATAATCTTACTGTTGACACTATCGATTGGCTCGTTCCTCACCAGGCTAACTTGAGAATTATCGAGGCTGTTGCCGGCTCTGCTAAAGTTCCTTCAGAAAAAGTGCTTGTCAACATCCAGCATTATGGTAACACGAGTGCGGCTTCCATTCCATTGTGTCTTGACGAATACAAGGATAAACTCAAGAAAGGCGACAAGATAATCCTCACTGCATTTGGTGCAGGTTTCACTTGGGGTGCTCTTTACCTCATCTGGGGATAACACTCGTAAAACTGAATATTGACGCATAATAAAGAAAGATTTTTAATATAGCACCCGGTGCATGCTCGCGTATGCAGGGTGCTATATTTTTATTTTTTAGAAATATCAATTCCAAATACAGAAAAATAGATATGCAAGAAAATCACCGTGCAGGATTTGTAAACATTGTAGGCAACCCTAATGTGGGTAAATCCACGCTTATGAATGAACTCGTGGGAGAACGAATGAGTATTATCACCTCCAAGGCTCAGACCACAAGGCATAGAATTATGGGTATTGTGAATGGTGACAACTATCAGATTGTGTTCTCAGACACTCCCGGAGTGCTTAAACCAAAGTACAAACTCCAGGAAAGTATGCTGGAATTTTCCGAAGGAGCACTTGTGGATGCAGATATCATTTTATATGTTACCGATGTGGTGGAAGACCCTACAAAAAACGAGGATTTTCTTCAAAAAGTGGCTAAATCCGGTGTGCCAACGCTTCTTGTTATCAACAAGATAGACTTGCTCAAGGGCAATGCCGAACTTCAGGCAATCTTTGACAAATGGAAATCACTCCTGCCGGATGCCGAGATTTTCCCCGCTTCCGCTTTGCACAAGTTTAACGTGAACAACCTTATGGACAGAATCAAGGAGTTGCTCCCGGATTCGCCTCCATATTTCGGCAAAGACGCCCTGACCGACAAGCCTGCAAGATTTTTTGTGACGGAAATTGTGCGTGAAAAAATATTCCTTACGTACGATAAGGAGGTGCCGTATTCCACAGAAGTGCTGGTGGAAAAATTCACGGAAACAGATGACTCTATCCACATTATGGCGGTGATTTATGTGGAGCGTGATTCACAAAAAGGCATTATTATAGGCAAAAACGGACAGAAACTCAAGCATGTGGGCATAGACGCACGAAAGGAGATAGAAAAGTTTTTTGGCAAGAAAGTATTCTTGGAACTTTTCGTGAAAGTGGAGCCTGACTGGCGAAACCGTGAAAACAAGCTCCGCAGTTTTGGATATATAGAGTAAAAAGCGTATTTTTGTAAAATAGAAAGAAACGTAATTCAGAAAACAGAAAAACATAATATATATGGGACAACTTGTAGCAATAGTAGGACGCCCGAACGTGGGCAAATCCACTCTTTTTAACCGTCTTACAGGTACTCGTGTGGCTATCGTAGATGAAACGGCAGGTACTACTCGTGACCGCCAGTACGGTAAAGTGGATTGGAATGGGAAAGATTTCTCCGTGGTTGATACCGGAGGATGGGTGGTAAACTCGGAAGATATTTTTGAAGGTGAAATAAACAAGCAGGTTGCTCTGGCAATAGAGCAGGCTGATGAAATTCTTTTTGTGGTAGATGCCATGAACGGTGTCACGGATCTTGATGACCATGTGGCTGAGATTCTCCGCAAATCCAAGAAACCGGTGTTGCTCATAGCAAACAAGGTGGATTCTAATGACTGGCTTTACAATGTGGCGGAATTTTATTCCCTCGGACTTGGCGACCCATTCCCTGTTTCTGCCATAAGTGGCTTTGGTACAGGAGATTTGCTTGACGAAGTGGTGCGTAAATTGCCGGAAAAAGACGAGGACGAGGCTGCTCTCTTGGAAAGCATCCCCAAGTTTGCCATTGTAGGTCGTCCTAATGCCGGAAAATCTTCGCTTATCAATGCTTTTATCGGCGAAGAGCGACACATCGTGACAGATATCGCCGGAACTACTCGCGACAGTATTTATACTCGCTACAATAAGTTTGGCTTTGACTTTTATCTTGTTGATACTGCCGGAATACGCAAAAAAACCAAGGTAAACGAGGATATCGAGTATTATTCCGTAATCCGCTCTATTCGTGCTATCGAGGCATCAGACGTTTGTATCCTTATGATAGATGCCACAAGGGGTATTGAGTCACAGGACGCCAATATTTTCTCGCTTATCCAGAAAAATAAAAAAGGTCTTGTGGTGTGCGTAAACAAGTGGGACCTTGTGGAAGACAAATCGCAAGAGGCTATCAAGACATTTGAAAATGCTATCCGCAGCCGTTTTGCCCCATTCACGGACTTCCCGATAATTTTTGGTTCCGCTCTCACAAAACAGCGTATTTTCAAAATTCTTGAAACTGCAGTTGATGTTTATAAAAACCGCACTTGCTCAATTCCTACTCATCAACTCAATGAAATCATGCTGGCAGACATTGCTGCTTATCCACCACCTGCAAATAAGGGTAAGTATGTGAAAATTAAGTATGTTACAATGCTCAAAGGTTCTGCCGTCCCCACGTTTATTTTCTTCTGCAATTTGCCGCAGTGGGTTAAAGAACCGTACCGCAGATACTTGGAAAACAAACTGCGTGAACACTGGAATCTGCACGGCACGCCTGTGAATGTGTATATGCGTGAAAAATAGGCGGTTAGCACTATGGAAGTAATTATTTCAGACAAGATACGGGCTGCTGCACCGGAATATTTTATGGTGCTTGTAGAGGCAGACGTGGTGAATACTCAGACGTCTGACGAACTATGGCACGAAATAGAGGAATATTCCGCTTTTCTCCGTTCCTCCATGGAAGTTTCACAGGTGAATAAGCGACCGGGCATTGCTGCTACACGTCAGGCTTACAAGGCGTGCGGCAAAGACCCGAACCGATATCGTCCCGCTTCAGAATCTCTCTGCCGTCGTGTGGTGAAAGGACTTGAACTCTACAGAATTGATGCACTTGTGGATTTAATTAATCTTATCTCCATGCAGACGGGTTATTCCATAGGTGGTTTTGATCGTGATAAGATTCAAGGCGATGTCCTCACTCTTGGAGTAGGGGAGGAGGGTGAACCCTTCGAGGGAATAGGCAGAGGCGTGCTGAATATTGCCGGACTACCCGTGTATAGAGATGCCGTTGGCGGTATCGGAACGCCTACGACTGACAATGAACGTACTAAAATAGACCTTGACACTCGCCACCTGGTGATGTGTATTAATATTTACGGAACTGATATGCCGGTGGAAGAAACCGTAAGCCTTACGGAACGACTTCTCCGCCAATATTCATCTGCAGAAAATATTTCTGTCAAAATTGTTAAATAATCCTTTTTTTTGCCATGAGACTCCTGAAAATGTATCCCACAAGCATTAACGAGAAATACGTTGATACTATCGTAAATGCCCTAAAAGACGGAAGTATAATAATCTTGCCCACGGATACCCTCTATGCCATTGCGTGTGATGCTCTGAACAACAGGGCTATAGAGCGAATTTGCAAAATTAAGGATTTAGACCCGAATAGGAGCACCCTCTCTATAGTATGCTCTGATATTTCACAGGCATCAGACTATGCAAAGATAGACAATAAGGCATTTAAAGTGCTGAAAGACTATCTCCCCGGACCTTACACCTTTATTCTTCCCGCCTCCACTTCGCTTCCGAAAGTGTTTAAGGGCAGAAAAACTGTGGGTGTGCGTATTCCGGATAATCCTATTGCAGAAGCATTGGCTTCCGCACTTGGTAACCCACTGATGACCACTTCGATAGACGTGGATGCAGATGCTCCGTTTGAGTCCGTGATGCCGGATTCCATAGCAATGCGTTATGGCGACAGCGTAGATATCATCATAGATGCCGGAGAAGGAGAAATTGTTCCGTCAACAGTGGTAGATATCACGGATTCATCTCAGCCGGAAGTTCTCCGCGAGGGGAAAGGCGAATGGTGATTTTTGCATATTTATGTCAAACTTTTGTGACCGATGATTGCAAATGCTTAATGCTATAGAAAATGCATTATTTTCTTCAAAAAATGATGTGTTAAAAACTTTATTTTGAGTAACAAGCAGGAAATGTTTGTGGAATGAAAAATGTAAACTTTTGAGTCCTAAGTAAAAGATTCAAATTAAAAGTCGGTTTTAACAAAGTTTAATATTTGCATTGTCAAGACTTGAAATTTTATATTTATCTTTGCACTTAATTATCAATTTAATACTAATAAATATAAATTACTATGAAAGAGAATGAATTTTCGCAATTTGAATTAAGCGAGTTAGAAAGTTTGGAAATAGTTGGTGGAGCATCATCTTCTGATGGAATTCAGGATCGTTGTATAAATGCAGCTGCTGGTTGTGGAGTAGGTGTAAATCAAATTAGTTGTGTGAATGCTGTGGTTGGCTGTGGTGTAGATATATTTGAGCAAGCCAAGTGCCTGTAACTTATGTATGAAATCAAGTTATTATAATTATATTTTATACAAAAATGGGTACGGGTATTGGTTTAATGCTCGTACCATTAATTTTTTTCGTTTATCAGAGTCAACAAGCAAGAAATTAGAATGGTATTTAGATGAGCCAGATTTGATTAAACAAATATCTGATTCGCTTTATAAGAAATTATATGACTCAGGATTTATAATACCCGATGATACAAAAGAATTAGATATAATAAGGACAAATCATCTGAATGCAAAAAATTGTAAGGATTATTTTTTGGTAATTCTTCCAACTCTAAATTGTAATTTCAATTGTTGGTATTGTATCCAAGACCATATACCATCAATAATGAATGAAGTTGTTTTGGAGTCTATAAAAAATCATATAGATTATATGATAGAAATAGAAAAAATATCTTCACTTCATTTAAGTTGGTTCGGTGGTGAGCCATTTATGTTTTATAAACAAGTGGTTAAACCGATTAGTGAATACGCATTGAATAAATGTGATCGTTTTGGAATACCTTTCAAAAACTCTGCAACAACTAATGGATATTTTATAGATAATGAGGTATCTAAAGATTTTGAATATTTGAGATTTAAGCAATTTCAAATCACACTTGATGGTGATAGGAGTAACCACGATAAGGTTAAATACATAGCAGGTTGTGAGTCTGCATTTGATAAAGTTTTATCAAATATTAATAATATTTTGCAAAATAATAAGGAAATAATAATTGGTCTTAGAATTAATTATACTCACAATAATCTGTCAGAAAATATTGTGCATCAAGTTTGTAAATTTATAAATCAGAAATTCAGAGAGAGGGTTTTAATTATTCCGAAAAAGGTTTGGCAAGAAAAACCTGATAAGACGTTTCAAGGAAAATTAGATGATATATTAGATTTATTTCATCTAAAGGGATTTAATGTTAATTATTTTGATATTAACTCAAATTTTTTACCATGTTACGTTAATAGGGCATACTATAATGCGATTAATTACAATGGTCACGTTATAAAGTGTACTGCTTGTGACGATATGTATAAAAAAGAACCGTATGGACTTTTGATGGAAGATGGCACAATTAAATGGTTAAAAAATTTTGACAAAAAATGCCTACAACCAACTTTTGAAAATCCAAGATGTTTGGAGTGTAAAAAATTACCTGTTTGTATGGGATTATGTCCTCGTGATTTTATGAGTGGTGCAAATTTCTGCAAATATGACTGTTTAGATACCAATTTTGAAGATTCTTTATTACGTTTTTTGATTTACAAATTTTAGCAATTAGTACAAAAATGAGGTCTATTACTATCGTTTTAATGGGGCTATTGTCTTATTTTCAAGCTTTTTGTTATGAAAAGGAAGATAGTACGATGAACGTACAACTAAATGAAGTGGTTGTTAAAGCAGAAACTATTATAAACAAAGGCGACCACCAAGTATTGCTTTTGAATAAAGATAATAGAGAGTTTGGCACAAATGCCTTGGATGCCATTTCTTCTTTGCCTTTGTTTGAAACAAAACTTGACGAAACATCGCTTATTTCTTGGGATAGGAAAGAAGTATTTATACTTATTAATGGCGTTCCGGCAACAGGCTATGATTTAAGGTCTTACAAAAGTGATGATATAAAAAACGTAAAATATTATTCCACAACCCCTGCGGAATATTTGAGTTTTACTCAAGGTCCGGTGATTGATGTTATCGTTAAAAAAAGGCATGATAGATTATACACAGGGTATTTCAATGCTGTAAATGCAGTAACAACAGGCTTCGGTACAAACCAGGCAAATTTGTCATATACGGATTCTCTAAATATGTTTAGAACTGATTATCTTATTGACTATAGAAACATAAATAACATTAAAACATTTACAGAATATAATTATCCAAATAATAATATTTCAAAATATTCAGGTGAAGGAAAGAATTCCGGGTGCTATAATAATATTAATGTTTCGTATCAACGTTATCAAGGCTCTCATTTATTTAACGCCAAACTATCTTATTTAAATAATAACTCAAAGGAATTTTTTCATAGAACGGAATTCTATGATTTTGAGAATAGCAATTATTTTGGGAAGGGCGAAAAATTGCTGAAATCAGATGCAAATACATATTCTATTGATTTATACTATAGGTATCTTTTCAGTAAAACAAGGTTTTTGATGCTTAACATCGTAAACACTTTTGGTGATGCAAGTTCTTTTTCAAGCCAAAATATGACTCATTTAGATGATTCCCCATCCGAGCAAGATTATGATATATATTCGAGTTTAAATAATAATAATTACTCTTTTATAGGAAATGCTTTATTTGTTTCTCGTATATTTGGTGCAAGATTTTCTTTGACGACATTCTACAAGTATAGAAGAATGAAACAAGAGTATGAAGGAGGTTTTATAACACCTAAATCTCATAATATGCATACTTATATGTCTTTATGTTGGTTTTTAGATAATAGTATCACGATTTATCCAACAGTCGGAGTTACATATAATAGTACAGACAATGCTACGATGACGAAAAGTGATGTTTTTCCATATTTCCGTTTTTACGCAGATTGGTGGGGAAAAAACAAACTTAAAGGAACATCTATTCAGCTTACGGCAGGCATAATACAACAGTCTCCGAGTTTAGGAGCATTGGCTAACGGCTATTCATATATTGATAAAAATTTTGTCTCCATAGGAAATTCGGAACTAAAGAATTATTGGACTATGCATGGGAAACTTGCTTTTTTATATTTTGTGCCAAATTCTACCAATAATATTCAACTCGTTTTTGTGCCGGAGTATTCTCATAATAATCCCGTATCTTGCATTTTTGAAGAAAATGATGTCTTTTATTTGAAGCCTACGGCTATAAAAGATTTTTTTAAGTTTGATACGTTCCTTAGAGGTGTTTATGCTCCGGCAAAGTGGATTTCTATAGAACCGTATATTGAACATAATTATACAAGATATAATACCCCGGCAGAAAACGTTAGTTTCAGCTATTGGAGATTTGGCGGAAGTATTGTATTGCGTCATAAAAGTTTTACAAGTGTTTTATCTGCAAATTCTCCAACGAAAATTTGGGATGGAGATGTGCTTGAAAGAGGAAGTACTCAGCTTGGTGCAGAAGTTCAGTACAAATTTAAAAGTTGGTCTTTTGGTGCCAAATACAATTATTCAGGACACAATAATTTCAAACTTGCCTCTTTGGAAAAATTCAGATACTATAATGATATAGAGTATTCAGATTTACATACTTTATTCCGATTATCTGCATCATATTCTTTTTCGGTTGGAAAAGCAAGGAGACACGATACTAAAAAACTTAATAATCAAGATATAGACACAGGACTTGGTAAATACAATCAACCTGAAATACCTAAATAATGTTTTGTAAATCATTTCCTTATATTAGACAAAGAGATGCAATGCAGTGTGGAATTGCTTGCATTGCTATGATTTGCAAGCACTATGGTGAAAATATATCTCTGGATGTTTTATCTGATTTGTGCCCCTTTAACAGTGAAGGAGTTTCGCTCTTAGCACTTTCGAAGGTTGCTAAGTTGTTGGGATTTAATTCATTGTGCGTAAAAATCCCGGTTAGTGAACTGTATGAGATAAAATTACCCATAATTTTGCATTGGAATCAAAATCATTACGTGGTTTTGTATAAAATTGCAAATAATAAATTCTACATTGCCGACCCTTACATAGGAAAATACAAATTAACTTTTGATGATTTTTCTTCTCACTGGGTGAGTGATAATGAAAAAGGGATTGCACTACTGTTAGAGTGTAGTGACTCTTTTAAACGCCAAGAGTATTCTGCACCTAAAAGAAATGAATTTTTTTTTATTCAACGATATTTAAGTAAATATAAAAGCTACATTTTTCAAATATTAATAGGACTTATATTTGGATGTTTGCTTCAACTGATTTTGCCATTTCTTACTCAAAAACTTGTTGATATTGGCATAAATCAAAATAATTTTAGTTTTATATGGTTAGTGTTATTGGGGCAAGTTTTGATTGTCTTAGGAAAGACGATTACAGACTTTATTCGCAGGTGGATAATTTTACATATTTCATTAAGAATTGACGTTTCGTTAGTAAGTGATTTTTTAATAAAATTATTGAAACTGAAAATGGTCTTTTTTGAAACAAGACTTATAGGAGATTTGCTTCAGAGAGTCGGGGATCATTCCAGAGTACAAAATTTTCTTACAAATAGCGTTACGAGTGCTTGTTTTTCAATTCTAAGTTTGTTCGTTTTTCCTGACTTCGTCATTGCGTCACCCTAAACGCCGAGGCACTCCAAAAGTGG
>JBJECR010000050.1:0-3629 GCA_051871275.1 Muribaculaceae bacterium
CAAATTTACGCATAAAATATGAAATTTCGCTATTTTTAGACTGTTAAAACGCTTCGTCAACCTGAAAAACGAAGTTAATACGTAAAAAAAACAGTTCCCGACTAAATGTCAAGAACTGTTTGTTTTTTCAAATCAGATTCCGAGTTTTCTCGGAGAAGAGATTTATTCTGCAGCCGGAGCTTCTTCAGCGTTTGCAGCAGCTTCTGCTTCAGCCTTAGCGGCAGCAGCTTCTGCTTTCTTCTTTGCTACAGCTTCTGCTTTTGCCTGATTCTTTGCTTGTTCTTCAGCAAGACGCTGTTTTGCAGCTTCTGCTTTCTTGGAAGCTTCAGAATCTTTCACAGCAGCAACAGCAGCGGATTTTTTTGCTTTCCAAGCATCAAAACGACGCTGTGCTTCAGCTTCATCAAAAGCACCTTTCTTTACACCACCCATAAGGTGTTTCATAAGGAGTACACCTTCCTTTGAGAGGATAGTGCGAACTGTGTCTGTAGGTTCTGCACCTACGTTTACCCAATACAAAGCACGTTCGAAATTCAATGAGATTGTAGCAGGATTAGTGTTAGGATTATAAGAACCGATCCTTTCAATAAATTTACCATCTCGTGGTGCTCTGCTATCGGCGATAACAATTGGATAGAACGCATAGTTCTTGTGACCATGACGTTGTAATCTGATTTTTGTTGCCATTAAATTTAATTTTTAAGAAATTTGTTATTGTTTTGTATTGATGTTTTGCGAGTGCAAAGGTACTACTTTTTTTCTGATTGACAATGTTTTTCCTCTCTTTTTTGCCTTTATTTTTGCAAAATAGCACCTATTTTTTGTTCACCAACTCAACTTTTCCTTCGGAAATCACTATTTGCCTGTTTTTATATAGCAATCCTACTGCTTTTTTGAAGTCTTTTTTGCTGCAAGCAAACACACTGCTTATCAGTTCCGGCTCACTTTTGTCCGTAATTGTCATCATTCCGCGGTTAAGTTTGAGGTATGACACTATTTTGTCTGCAAGCACTGCGGTGCGGCGTTCTGCCTTGTCGGAAAGCGTAAGGTCTATTTTCCCGTCTTCACGAACGCATTTTACGTACGCTGTAAAATGCTGAGTATCATCTATTTCACAGTGCATCTCATCGGCGTAGAGCATACCGTAGTGTGCATTGTCCACAATCACACGATAGCCTATTTCCGTACTCTTATAAAATATGCAATCCACCTTATCGCCACGGTGATATTCCGGAAAAACGTTGCCTACGTATTTCTCCACTTTTGCCGTTGCCACAATTCGCTTTGTGGCATCATCTATATAAATATAAATAAGGTATGTGCCTCCTTTACGCATTTTTTGTCGCTGCTCGCTATATGGCACAAGCAAATCTTTTTGCAATCCCCATTCCAAGAAAGCACCTACGTCATTCACCTGTTTTACAGTGAGATATGCCATTTCGCCTACTGTTCCAAACGGCTTTTCCGTTGTTGCCACAGGGCGATCCTCGGAATCGTTATAAACAAAAACTTCCACCTCATCGCCAATTCTTTCTTTGCCGGTAAGGTATCGTGCCGGAAGAAGCACTTCCGTGCCATCGCCACCGTCAAGGTAAACGCCAAAATCCACCTTGCGGGCTATTTTCAGTTTATTATTTTGTCCTAATTCCATGCTACAAAGTTACTAAAAAACTTTTGTCATTGCAATTTTGCTCTTATTTCCTCAGCTTTCAGCCTACATTCTTCAGCTTTTGCAGTATCGCCGAGTTTGGTGTATATATCATATAAATTTTCATACGAATCTGCAACATCCGGATGCTGCTCGCCGTATATTAACAACCTTACATTCAATGCCTTCTCATAATAGTCCAACGCTTTTGACAAATTTCCTTGATTAGCATAAACAAAACCTATATTATTAAAACTGCTCGCAACATTGGGATGAGTCTCTCCATATACCATTACTAATATTGCCTGTGACTTTTCATAATATTCCAGAGCCTTTTCGTAATTTTTTAAATTAGAATAAACATAACCTATATTATTATAGCACCCCGCCAAATACGGATGGTCTTCTCCAAGTACAGAACTATAGATTTCCAGGCTTTTCTCCATATTTTCCAAAGCCTTTGAATATTCTCCTTGATAATAACATAAAGCTCCTATATTTTCATAACTCATTGCTACATCCGGATGTTGCTCCCCATAAATCGATATTCGGATTTTTAATGCCTTTTCCTGATACTCTTTTGATTTTGAATAATCTCCAAGATTTAAATACAGTATTCCAATATTATTATAACCCATCGCTACATCCGGATGATCTTCACCATATAAATTTAACCAAATTTCCAATGATTTTTCATAACATTCCAGTGATTTTTCATAGTTTCCTAAGTTAGAATAAGCCAAACCGATATTATTGTAGCTATTTCCCACATCAGGATGTTGTTCACCAAAAACAGACAATCTTATATCTAATGCCATTTGATGATACTCCAGTGCTTTTGCATATTTTCCCTGTTCACTATAAATCGTGCCGATATTGTTGTATCTCGCTGCTACTGAAGAGTGCATCCTGCCATATATTGACATATCAATTGCCAATGCCTTTTCATAACACTCCAATGCCTTTGGATATTCCCCTTGATGAAGATAAATCAAACCTATGTCATTGTAACTCGTTGCCAAATTAGGATGCTTTTCTCCAAATAGCAGTAAGCGTATATTTAATGCCTTTTCCATATACTCCAAAGATTCTTCATAATCACCCGAAATATCATAAATAGCACCAATGTTATGATAACTTGTCGCCACATTAGGGTGTTGTTCACCATACTCATTCAGCCATATCTCCAATGCTTTCTGATGGTATTCCAGGGCTTTAGAAAAATCACCAAGATTTTCATTTATCAAACCCAAAAGATTGTAACACAATGCAACACATTCTTGTTCTCCCAAAATCGATAAGTCTATTTCCAATGCCTTTTCTACGTATTCAGACGCTTGTGAATATTCCGCCAGGTCATAATAAATACTACCAATGCATTTGTAACATAATGCAACCTCAGGATGTTGCTCTCCATAAATAGAAATGTTGATTTTTAATGCCTTTTCAAGGTATTCTATAGCTTTTGTATATTCACCTATATTACCGAAAACAACACCGATATTACTCAGAAATAGTGCTTCTTTTTCCGAGCCTATATCACTGTGTCTCAAACCTCGCTGATAATATTCCAGAGTTTTTTCATAATCTGCAATGTAATCTTCTATAAACCTACCTGCTGCATTCTGCCACTCCACATTCGTGGTATCAATGCTTGCACGGAGTTCAAGATAATAGGCAGCGGAATCATTCAGATGCTTTGTGGCGTAAATTTCATATTTGCTATAACAGCGAGCTGCAAGGTCTTCCTTGGTTTTGGTGCTTAAAGCAAGACTTTTTTCGAGCTGAGACTGTTCCTCCTCAATTTCTTTTTGTCTTTTTGCATTAATCTCATCAAGTTGCTGATTTTCACGGATTTGCTCCTCAATATTTCCCTTTGTATTCAGCAAAGAATCTGCTTTTTCAAGTTCTCCGTTAATAATCAAGTTGGTCACTTGTCGCTGAAACTCATCTATTTGGTCAAAGTCCGTTTTGGCATAGC
>JBJECR010000051.1:0-16033 GCA_051871275.1 Muribaculaceae bacterium
TTGTTTTTTCAGACACTTTTATTAATTTTGCATTTGCTGTTGGACTCTACACATTTCCGGGAAATCTGCAGAAATAAAATTTTTATACTATAATTACGCAAAAATAGCAAAAAAATTATTACATTTGCCTATTAAAGTAAGCCGTAGGCTGTGCCCTATAGGCTGTTTGTTGTTGTAAATAATTGAAAATCAGAAGTATAAATAAATTTTTTATTGCAATGAAAGTAAAAGCGTTTTCCGCTATCAAGACAGCGACGTTCTCTGCAATGGCAGCGTTCGGACTTTTGGCTATTAACGGTTGCGGTGGTTCAGAAACCCAACTTTTTCCGCCGTCAGAGTTTTCATCAGAACTTATGGAGGACTATGTTCGCACCAAGGCGGCACTCCAAGACCCTATGCCGAGTGATATTTCCGCTTACATAGATTTTTCCGACGGTGTGAATATAGCATACAACACTCCTGAAAATAAAGACATTCTCCGCACTATCCTCAACTCCCTCTCCGGTAGCAATGTGGAGTATTTCCGTCTTGCCGACAGCAAAGTGGATACACTCAAAGGTACTCCCGACGACATTTTTGTAAAAGCTACAAACCCAAGGGAATACCTCAAACAAAAAGCTCCTATCCGCAAGGCACTGGAGCAGATTGTGGAAGCAGGAAAGCCTGCCGTGCTTATCACGGACTTTGAGGAATACGACGGAAACGGCGTTCACGACAATGCTTACGCTAAAAGATACTTTGTGGATTGGCTCAAAGCAGACCGCAGCATCACTTTCTTTGCCGTAAACTACAAGGAAAAAGGTAAAGACAAAAAACTCTTCTTCACTATTTTTGACGGTAATCCGAACATACTTATAGACAAAATCACAAACGCGATGAAAGGTTGTGCCGATAACTACAGCAAATTTGTGATGAGTACAAGCAATTACTCCGTTATTACCGATTATCCCGCTGCAAACAAGGGCGGTAACTACCACAATCTTGAAGGCATTGACAATGTGACTTGCGTTCAGGAAGATATTTCCGCTGCAGACAGATTTACTCTCATGCAGGAATACAAAACGGAATATTATCCGCTCGGTTCTCCGTACGCAGACATTATCGCAAATGGATGTGCAACTCAAAATGAGTCAAAGCCTTACCCTCCGTACAGCTATACTTATTTCCTCCAGAATATCTACTTTAATTTCTCCAATTTTGCTTACGATGACGTGGAACTTGACATCGTAGTGAGCAACGCACAGGCAGACTACGACAGCTATTTCCGATATGTATATGCGGAAAATCAGCGTGCTTTCCATGAAGACGGAACGGAAGATGATTATATTGATGTACACGGCGTGAACAAGTACCCGTACGTTCCTGTGGCTATGACGGAAGTGAAAGATATTTTCAAACTTGATGACGAACCTTCTGAAAAATATCCGAATGTCAAGAAATTTGAAGGATACACGGAATACGGTTTGGACTTTGACTGGAACAAATTCGACGGCACTCAGATAAACGGTGCGGAACTTAGTGACCTTCTCCGCGTGGATATCGTGATTGAAGATGTTGACGACAAAGAATCCGAAGACCTCGAAGAATTTTTCAGTTGGGGCAAGTACAACAACCTCAGCGAATCCGTTCGCCTTGCACTCCAGGAAGTTCGTCCTATCGGAAAAGTGGTTTACACGTTCTATGTCCGTGTCGCATACTAATTCATTTGCAATAAAAAATCAAAAAATAAATAATAACCTAAAAACACTACACTATTATGTTACACCTTCTTTTACCACCTACACTTGCAGGCAAACTCGGTGCACAAGTTGCTAAAACAGCAGAATCACAGCCAACAGTAGCTGATATTTGGATTTGGGCTATCATTGTTCTCGCAGGTCTTCTTGCAATAGCGGTTATCTCAGCACTTTTGATAAACTATCGTCCGGGCGGTGCAGACAAAACAACTCGCCGAGTATGGTTCTGGGTTCTTGCAGTGCTTACTCCTATAGCATCTTTCTTACTGAACTTTTTTGTGCATATCAAGGACTTTGAAGCTACTTTCCGCACACTCAGCCCTACAAAAATACAGGAAACAGTGAAAGCACTCACTATGAACAACGTCTATTCCTGCATTGCAGTTTTTGTAGCATTTATCCTCATTGGCTTTGTTCTGAGCAAGGTGTTCAAACGCTCTAAACTCGGCACTTGGTTTTAAATCTGCAAATAAACAAATAAGACAGTTGTTTCACCTATCCAATCATAAACATGAACGACAACCTATTTATTATTTCTATCGGCGGAACAGGCATGAGATGCCTGGAATCCTTTGTTCACCTTTGTGCTATGGGTATGTTTGACGGTAAGGAAATAAATATCCTTACTATTGACACTGATAGCAGCAACGGTAACAAGGACCGTGCCGAGAACCTTATAAGCCTTTACAACGATATTAAAGGCTCCGCAGGAAAAGAAGGCGGTGCACCAAACCGAAATACGTTCTTCTCCTCAAAACTGAATTTATACAAATTTTCAACAGACTATACCGGCAATCGCAGCTCTTTCGCCAAACTTTCTAAAATAGGTGATGAAGACGTGGATAACCGTGACCTTGCCGACCTCTTCCTGGACAATGAAACTGTTCAGAAATTCGACCTCGCTCACGGCTACCGTGCACAAACTCACCTTGGCAGTATGCTTATGTACAACGGAATTGTGGAAGCTGCTCGCAATGCATACGTCAAAGGCGATGATGCAATGCCACAGGAAAAGCAACTCCGTGAATTCGTTATCAAGATGCAAGACGCAGCTGCAGGTGCACGAGTATTTATTTTCGGATCCGTATTCGGTGGTACAGGCGCTTCTTCAATCCCCGTTGTGCCGCGTGCACTGAACGATGCCGTGAAAATTTTCTCGGAAGGAGCAAACGTGCTGAATCCGGAACAAGTGAAATTCGGTGCTTCTCTCCTCACATACTACTTCAAATTCCCTAACCCTGATGCAACCAAGAAGGCTGAGCAGAAAGTGATAGCAAGTTCCAGCAATTTCTCTATCAACAGCCAGGCAGCACTGGAATTTTACCGCAAAGACCTTACTGTAAAAACATTCTACCGCCGTCTTTACCACGTGGGTTGGCCTTCAAGCATGAGTCTTGACCTTGGCGGCAAACTCCTCACGGGTGGTAACAACCAGAAAAATCCGTGCCATGTGGTGGAACTGATGTGTGCTATGGCTGCTTTTGACTTCTTTAATCAGGAAGAACTCAATTCCGACAGCAACCAGGAGAATATGCCTTGCTACTACCGCACTGTGGAAGCAGACGATTCCGGCACATTCTTCAAATTCACTGCAGAAAGTTTTACTACGGAATACGCACAAATGTTCCGCGAAAAGTTTGCACAACTCTTCTCTCTTTCAAACGTTGTGCTTGCGAGTGAAGGTGCTGCGTACGGAAAGGAATCTTCAGACAGTGAAAAATACGGTCTGCAGGACTTCATCTGGCGTATTTCCCAAGCAGGAAACAATACATTCGACACACTTGACGTGAACGATACGAAGATGCTGGAAGAATACTTCAAATACTTTGCATTCAGCGTTAACGACAAAGCGGAAATTGTTCCGGGCTGGATTTATCAGCTTAAAGCCTCCGTTGGCGGTGGAAAATTTATTTTCCGCAACGAAGCATTTATCAGCAATGTGAGTGAATTCAGCCGTGTCAGCAAAAGTCCCGGTGCTATCTTTGAAGACAGCGAAAAAGACAAAAACTGGAAGAGCGGAGGAATATTTAGCACCCAGTATGATGCGTTTATCGACGATTTGAAGAAGTCCAAAGTAAGTCAGGATCAAAACTATTCTTCACTCAAGGAGCAATTTATTGCTTATCTTTACAATGCTGTCCGCACGGCACATAATTTCGAGTCATAACCCTTCATTATTTATATATTTAATATATTATGGCAGACAAACCCTTAGTAATCGATACCTCGGAGAATGGCAAATTGCTCTCCGACCGCAATTCGTGGCGATTCATCGACAATCAGGAACCGTTCATCAGAAATATAGAAACAAATGCTATAAATGATGAAGGAGTTGACGTAGGTACTATCGTTTCCGGTATTCCTACCGTTTTTGCACGAGTAAACCTTTTCCGCTCCGCTATCGCTGCTTGCTCCAATCCGCAGTCTAATGCCGCTACAAGCAACCTGATGGTGTACTATAAACAGCTTGCAAGCGAATGGAAAGGACTTATTGCCGCAATAGCATGTGATTCCGCGTATTTCAACGTCCGCAGAGTGGATATGGCTTATTCCGACGGCGAACCTATTGAGAAAACAAGCAATATATATGAGCCTAAAGGTGCCTTCGGCGCCATGCTTATGGAAGGCAAAAGCCTCTGGTGCAACCAGATTCGCGGCGACCAAAAAGCTGGTATCCCGTTTATCAATATCATAAAGTACGACGGGCAGGTTGTGGCGGGTACTTCACCATACACTATGGTGTTCACCTCTATCAGTTACCGCATTTCTCAAGCATTTGCACTGGACAAACCGTGGATTAACAATGAAACGGGACGTTTCCAGGACCCGCTGGAAGGAAATATCGGCAACGACTATCTCCGCAAACTTTACGCTTACATAAATCACTTGCTCAAGCAGGTGGAAAAAGTGCGTGAGTACTATGCAAATTCAGAAATGCTCAAAGGCACTCCTGTAGAAACGTACTCAGACCTCTCGGAGTTCCTCGGGGAATGGAGAAAAGACATTGTGGAATACGCAAATCACCCTTCAAGACAATTCAATCTTGAAAATAGTGCTACGCCTACGGTAAATATCTTTGACCTCCGCAATGCAGACAATGAAATCCAGCATAATGCTCCGTACAGCATTTTCTTCAACTATCAGAACAAACTCTGGGGCGTTGACGGAAATATCTATGCTTCCGAGCGTGAAGGCGCCATCTCTTTTGACCCGCAGACTCTCTTGCTGCCGGAAGAAAGCGAAATTGCCAGAATTATTCTCCCTCCAAGCACAGACGAAAAGAGACTTCCGCTCCTCGTGCTTAAGGCTAAAGTAATCGGCGACGATAATCCCGCTTTCTTTGCTCTCCCGCTCAGCCCGAAAGGACTTGACGTATTCGGCAAAAATATTCATGCACTCGTGGGTGCGGCAGATGCAGGCGTTTCCATTCAGTCCTCCATCACCGCTACATTTAACCCTGCCGCTACGGAAAAACAGTTGCTGATAAATCTCCGTCTTGTGAACACAGACGACAGCAGATACCAGAACTGCGAGCGTGCTTACACTATCAAGCCTTCTAACATTATCAATAATAAGGACATCCTTATATGGCCTAACTTCATTTCAAAGAACTGGAACAGGTATTTTATGTACTCCGAACTTCCTCACGCCGTTCAGGACCACAATTATCCTTATCGTGCCACTCCTTTTGCAGCCGATATGGACAATGAACTGCGAATTATAAACGATGAAGAAGGCAATCCTCTCTTGCTCGCAAAGGAAGGACGTCCGCTTCCTGCAATAGACAAGGTCAAAGTGAGAATGCCGATTGTGGCAGACTCTCGTGTGGCAGACAAAGCATATAAATACGAAATCTACGAGAGCAACAAGCCTTTCAAGGGCGTGCAACTCGCTTCCGCATCCGGTGCTATGGGCGGTTTCCTCATTATCCGCTATGGCACAAATCCGGGTGAAGGTTTCCCGGTGGATTTGAACCGCGACGGAATAAAGAATCTGCACCCTGTAAACATAGGTATCGACTTCGGTAGCACAAATACTTCCGTGGCATACTTTGACCCCAAAACAGGTTCACAAGCAGAAGGTTTCGTGTTCAAGAATCTGAGAATTTCACTCATCAGAAACGTCAAGAACACGGATGTGGCAACTCCGAGCAACCTCTTCTTCTTCTCCGGCAACGAAGTGCCGTCAAACGCAGTGAAAAGTATGCTCACGCTTCATGATTCCAGCCGAATTGTGAAAGAATCTCCAAACGAGGGCGATATTGAGATGCTTTCAAAGGAAGTGAAAGGCGGTTTCCCGTGCTTTATTCGCAATCTCCCTATCTCCGATGTGGAAAACAACCGTATTCACATCAATCTTCCAAACTGCGGAAATGTGACACTCATCAACGATATGAAGTGGAGCGAGGACCCGGAAGAAGGAGCAAACAGAAAAGCATTTATCCGCACACTTGTTCTCCAAATTTATGCTCAACTCTTTGCCGGCATTAAGGGCGTTCGCATGGTGCCTACTACACTCAAGTGGTCTTACCCGTCATCAATGTCAAAGAGCATGTGCAACAAGTATCAAAGCATTTGGCGTACGCTTGATGATATTTATCCAATAGAAACCACTCAGGCTGATATCACTCCTATCAATGTGGCTACCGTTTCCACGCAAAGCAACCAAAAAGTAGGCGGTGATGTATTCGGATTTGGTGACTCCGGATTTGACTCCTTAGGCGACAACCTTAATATGGACGCATTTGGTGATATGAGTGGAGACTTCGGCTCAGACTTCGGCTCTGAAACTCCGCGTCAGCCTCAATTTGGAAAAGACCTCGTAGGTGACGGTTGGGGTGTTGAAGAGAAATCCACTGCCAGAGGTGCCAAGTTTGAAATAGAAAATCCGAATGCGGAAATTGTTTATAATCCGGAAAGCCTGATTAAAAACAGCACGGATGCTCTCTCTGAAGCCTGTGCTGTGGCAAACTACGTTTCCACTTCCACACAAGTGGATACCACAAGTGCTTCCATGCTCACGCTTTGCTTTGATATCGGTGGCAGCACCACGGATATCACGGCTCTCTGCACTCTTAATTCCACACCGGACGGATTGACGATGATTAAGCAAAACTCTATCCGTTTTGCTGCACAAATGGTGGCTCGTGCTACTAAGAAATCACCTAATTTCTGCAATGTCCTCCTCAGAATATGTGAGAGATTCGACCTCCATATCTCAGGACTTTCCGCAGGACCGGACAGCCGCTTCACTCCGGAAACAGCTCCATACTATTTTGAACAAATAGTGGATAGGCTTAACCCGGAACAGCTCAAATATTTCTATCAGGAAATATCTATCAACTGTCAAGACCTGATGTGCGTAAACCTTTATGTGACAGGACTTATTATGTTCTACGCAGGTCAGCTCACGGCTAAGCTCGTACACCAGCTCAAACATTCTCGCGAAACAAAACTTGCTCCAAACGAATTGCCAAATGCATTTATCACGTTTGCCGGCAAGGGCTCAAGACTTTTTGAATGGTGGAGCACGGTGGATTACAATGCCGCTTCCGCTTACTATAAGAAAATGTTTATCTTCGGTATGGGTGGACTTGAACGTGCAAAACATCTCCTCCAGGGTTATCCTACAATCAATCTTTCCAATAAGATTAATGAGGACGTGAAGTACGAAGTTTCTAAGGGTCTTGCTCGCACAAAGACTAATCTCTATGTGCCGCAAAACAACGACGCAGTGGAAATTATCGGTGAAAACGGATTCGCAAAAGTTAATCCGGACTTCTCCAAAACGCCTCTGCCTGCGGACCATATCCTCACTCCGGAAATGATGGAAGACTTGGGTAATTTCTTCGTTTCACTGCAAGACGGCTCGCAAGAACCCACATGCAAGCAGTTTATCAATTTCTGCTCACTCTTTTTCCAAGTTACATCTCAAACTTTCAACTTGAAGATGACAAAACAGGAATTTGTGCAAGCATTCAAGAAAATGAATATTGTGGCATACATCAGAAACTTGCCTGAATACGAAAGAGCAAAGGCTAAGGGTAGCAGCAAAGATGAACCGTTTGACTTTGTTTCTCCGATAATTATTCTTGAAGGTGCTAAATTCTTTAATGATTATCTTGCTTAAATATTGATGTAATAATAAAAAATGAAATTTTTCATTTCATTAAAATTATCTCATAAAGACGTTGCGGTGTCTCATTACCGCGACGATGACGGAATAGAACGGTTGCTCCCTTTCCGAGGGTGCGACCGTGCTGTGCCGCTCGCTGTTGCTATCGTGGAGAATAGGGTGATTGTAGGGCAGGAAGCACTGAACCGCAATGAGCAGAATCTGCCGGACAGTTTTTACAAACTCTTTTCTTTCCTTGACGGCAACTATACTTACACTCGCTATGGCGAACGAAAACCGGCTCAACACCTTATCTATCTTGCTATTGATGCTCTCCTGGACAATCTGCTCCGGAATGAGTTCAATATATCTATAGACGAGGCTAAAAGTGAACTTCCTATCGGCTTTGACTTTGCTCCGGACGTAACTACGGAAGAAAGAAAAGCGGTGCTGTCGCTTTTCAAGTCCGGCTACAAGGGAGAATGTGGCGGATACGGCAATGTGGGTGTTATAGACACAAATAAGATTATTGCAGACGAGGCACTGCTTGGAGATAATTTCCGCAATTATGCCATGGTGCTGGACAGCAATGGTGCGGACATTCTCGCTTCCATGTATTCCAAAGATTCCGGCGAGTGTATAGGTTCTGCCATTTTCCACGGCTTGGGTGTTGACCCTAGAATTGCTATGGGTGTGAAAGTGATTAAGGAGTCTGTGATGTCCAGTGACCCATACATAGACTTTTCGCCCGTAGAAGCCCGTATGCAGGAGATAGTGGCGGATTTTATTGCTTCAGGTAAAATGGAATACTTCGGCAATATCACTATCAATGACTACGACTATAGTTTCTTCCTCCAGAAAGCGGCTATTGCCAATCCCGGATATTCACATAGCGGAAACCTCCGTGCGGAAGTGAGACATTTCACTAATCGCGTGGGTGGAATAAACCTTGAGAGCATAGTTTTTGCTATCCGCAGTATTTCTCTCCAAACAGACTATTTTATGGGCGTTTTCAAGAGTGAATTCAGCTGCGTGAAAATCGTGGATGAAAAAACTCTGAAAAACCTCGACGCAACGGTTATCCGTGATATGGTTGACAGCGGTTGGACTTTGGACTCAAACAGAAAAATCCGCAAGGAACTTGACGATGAGTTCAAAACGCTGAGAATGTACATTGAAACAAGCCTTATCCCTGACGGAAAACTGCTTCACGCAAAGGAAGAACTCAAAAGTTTTCTCCAAAAAGCCGCTCAATTCGGATACACGGAACATAACGAGCACGTCTATTCACTCATAGAGCATATTGATGACCTTGTTCGTCGCAGAAATGAGAAAGATGAGGAAGAATCAGACAATAAATGGAAATCTTTCACGGAAGATGCCGTGCGTAACATCAATCAATTTTTGAGTTCCGGCGACACAATGAGTGCTCGAGAAGAGTTTGACACTCTTGAGGAATCTCTGAAAGCGGAAGGTGTGACGGATTACGACTCTCTGCTTGATGAATTGCGTGAAAAAGTCCGTCCGAGAAGACGAGAAAACTCCGGAAACTTCTTCAAGAATTTCTTTGGAGCTAAAGACAAACCGGCTGAAAAGCTGGAAAGACGTGCCGAACCTCAGGAAAAACCGGCTGAGAAGAATGTAAACCTTTCTCCGGCAGAGCAGGCTGCGATAAACTTTAACTACCGTGAAGCAAAACGCCTCTACGCAGACAGCGATAATATAGACAAAGCTGTGATTATGGGCAAGCTTGATGGTGTTTACAAAAAATTCTGCAATGCTCAAAAAGGACTGCAAACATACGTTTCCGAGAAAAATAAAACTATGCTTTCCAGCCGTTCCGAGGATATAAAACTCTATATTTCTTTGTTGAACGAGGCTTCGCTGCCTACAAAGGATGCGGAAAACCTCCTGCAACAGTATCAAAACGCATTGAACTCTCTCTAAGGAATGTTAAACAGGATTTTTTACATATTGCTCACTGTTATGCTTATCTCGTGTGGCACGGCTGAAAAAAAAGCAGATGTATCCGGTGAAAACAAGCCGGAACTTGAAGCACCTGATTTTAATGCCGATTCTTGCATGAAATTCCTTAAAGCGCAGGTGGATTTCGGTCCGCGTGTGCCGGGAACAGTGCAGCATCGCAACACTTGCGATTACCTCAAGGGCATTTTGAGCGGCTACACTGCAGATGTGACCGTGCAGCAGGAAAGCACAGTGACGGCAAAGGGTGAAAAAATCCCGGTTTATAACATTTTTGCCCGCTTCGGACAGCAGAAAAATCGCATTCTCTTGTTGGCACACTGGGATACTCGCCCCTGGGCTGACGCAGACCCTACGCCGGCGGCTCACTCCAAACCGATTGACGGTGCAAACGACGGTGCGAGCGGTGTTGCAGTGCTTCTGGAACTGGCAAGGCTGATGAGCGAAAAATGTCCGGAGAATGTGGGCGTGGATATTCTCCTTGTTGATGCGGAAGACTCCGGTGTTGAAGGCGATGACGAGTCGTGGTGTCTCGGTACTAAGATTTGGGTGAAAAACGCCCCTTATTCCGCAGGCGAAATGCCGGAATATGCTATACTCTTGGATATGGTTGGCGGCAGAGATGCTGTTTTTCACCGCGAGTTTTTCTCAGACTATTATGCTCGCAACATAGTAGATAAAGTATGGTCCATGGCAATGTCTTCCGGCTATTCTTCACGCTTTGTGAATCAAACCGGAGGCGCTATCACAGACGACCATGTGGTGCTGAACAAAAATGGAATACGCACTATCGACATTATAGAAAACAATAATTCACAAACAGGCAGTTTTAACCCTACCTGGCATACACTTGACGACAATATTCGAAATATTGACCCTGCTACACTCAAGGCTGTAGGGCAGGTGGTGGCAAACTGTATTTATAACCATAAAAAGTAAAGTAATGACTATTGACGAAATTCAGCAGGATATTATAGACGAGTTCTCCGATATGGAGGACTGGATGGATAAGTATGCTTATATCATTGACTTAGGCAATGCTCTGCCTCCGATTGACGTCAAATACCGCACTCCGGAAAATATTATTGAAGGTTGCCAAAGCCGTGTGTGGCTTAATGCGGAATATGAGAATGGAAAAATATATTTCACAGCGGATTCGGATGCAATTATTGTGAAAGGTATCATCTCTCTGCTGATAAAAGTGCTTTCCGAGCATACTCCTGACGAGATTCTTAACTCCGACCTGCATTTTATTCAGGCTATAGGTCTGGCAGAACATCTTTCTCCCACTCGCTCAAACGGACTTGCTGCCATGGTGAAGCAAATGAAGATGTATGCTCTTGCCTTTAAGGCTAAAAACGAGCAGTAATCTCTGAAAAATCAATTATTAACTTCATAAAACCATAAAATTCTATGCTACAATCTCTAACAGATTTTTGGAACAATAATCAGACACTTGCGATTCTTATCGGAATCCTGATTATTGTTGTCCCTCTGCTCGTGTTTTACGTAGTGAAAGCACTCAAAGAGCACCCGAAGGGACTTATCCCGGCTGCACTCGCCAATATGGGTGAGCGTTTCGGTTATTACATTATGAATGCTGTTCTCCTCCTTTTCCTCTGCTCAAAATTCGGTATCAGCGATGATGCGGCAGGTTGGATTTATGCAGTGTTCTATTTCCTTATTTACGTTCTCAGTTTGCCGGGCGGTATAATTGCAGACCGTACTCAGAAATACAAAACCACTATTGTTTCCGGTCTTGTAGTGATGGCTTTAGGCTATATTCTCCTTTCTATCCCCGTATTCGGCAATGCAACTGTTGGCGGCATTTCCTGGATTCTCATCTTCACATGCTTCGCACTCCTGCTCATAGCATTCGGAAACGGTCTTTTCAAAGGGAATCTCCAGGCTATCGTTGGTCAGATGTACGATAATTTTGAGGCTGAAGCAGCTAAGAAAGGCGAAGATGAACTTAAAAAAGCAAAGGCAAAACGTGACCCCGGCTTCCAGATTTTCTACGTGTTTATCAATATCGGTGGTGTGATTGCTCCTTTCGTGGCTCCGCTCCTCCGTGAATTCTGGCTCAAGGCAAACAATCTTCTTTACAATTCAGACCTTCCACGTCTTTGCCACAAGTGCATAGACGGTACACTTGGTGGTGAAGATGCTGCAAACCTCAGCGAACTTGCTGCCAAAGTAGGACATACAGGTGTAGCAGATGCTGCTTTCTGCCAAAATTACCTTGAAATCTTTAATACAGGTGTTCACTTCTCTTTCATTGCTTCTGTTTGTGCAATGCTCATCTCGCTTGCAATCTTCGCAGCTGTGATGAAACGTCTTCCGGATCCGGCAAAGAAAGAAAAAACAGTGGAAAAAGTTACTAATGAGCAAGTTCAAAGTGACGCCAAAGAAATCAAACAGCGTATGTACGCACTTTATGCAGTGCTTGGTATTGCTGTTTTCTTCTGGTTCTCTTTCCACCAAAACGGACAGTCTCTCTCTGTATTTGCTCGTGACTTCGTTGCTACCGACTCCGTAGCACCGGAAATTTGGCAGTGCATAAACCCATTCTTTGTGATTGTGCTCACTCCTATCATTATGTTCGTATTCTCGTTCCTTGCATCAAAAGGCAAAGCAATCTCCACACCAAAGAAAATTGCCTTCGGTATGTTTGTAACGGCTTGTGCATACATCTTCCTGGCGATTATTGCTCAAATTCAGAGCTATCCTTCAGGCGAAGAATTCAAGGGACTTGAAGAAGCCGTTAAGATGTCAATGAAATCAAGCCCGTACGTACTGATTGTGACATATTTCTTCCTCACAGTGGCTGAGCTTTTCATCTCTCCTCTCGGACTCTCATTCGTCTCAAAGGTAGCACCGCAGCACCTCCAGGGTATTTGCCAGGGCTTATGGCTCACAGCAACCGCTATCGGTAACCTTTTCATCGCCCTTGGTGTGACAATGCTGAACACTTTCCCGAGCCAGTGGATGACCTGGGCTGTATTTGCAGGCTTCTGCCTCATCTCCATGGCAATTATGCTCTCTATGGTTAAATGGCTTGAAAAGGTAACGAAATAATCCCTCCCGCACATAGCAAATTTTATTTTACATAGAAAATGCCGAGGCAGAAAGTGCTTCGGCATTTTTTATAATATAGATGCTATAATTAATATAGTTGCTATAAAAACTAGATACTATAGAAATAGTTACTATAAAAGATTCTATACGGCTTATCAAAAACGAATTGTGTAGTGATTACATCAGGAATTCTTCAATATTTCCCGGAGTAATGACTTTATATTCGGCATTTGGATAGGCTGTGATGAAAGGAGCAGGGCATTTAGAAACGGACTTATTTGGATTCCACTTAAATTCAAAGGCTTTAATGATTCCGTCTTCATCTTCAAGATAATCTATTTCTTGCTGCTGCTTTGTACGCCAAAAATATGATTGGGCGAAAGAATTATTGTAGGCAGTGAGTTTCAATCGTTCCGCTATCACAAAGTTTTCCCATAATGCTCCTGTATCCGTTCGATTTTCTATTTGTGCCAGATTGCCTATTACGGCGTTTCGGATGCCTAAGTCCCGGAAAAATATTTTGCGTGATGTTTTTAGCTCGTTGCGTAAATTGCGAGAAAAACTCGGAAGGCGGAAGATTATGAAAGATTTTTCCAGTATGTCTATATATTTCTCCACTGTTTTGGAATCAAGTCCTACAAGTCCGGCAATTTCGCTATAAGATACCTGGCTGCCTATTTGCAATGCCAGTGCTTTTAGCAGTTTTATGAGTTTGTCAGGCTTGGAAATTCCTTCCAGTGATAAGATGTCTTTGTATAAATAGCTGTCTGACAATTCTTTTAGTATTGCCTTTTCTTCTCCCGGGTTGCACACCACTTCCGGGTAATAGCCATAAACCATTCTATGTGGTAGCAACCTTGTTTCTTCCAGAAAACTTGTGCTATTCACCATTTCCTTGAATGTAAGAGGAAACATTTTGAATTCTCTTTTTCTGCCGGTGAGCGATTCGTTTACTTTGTTTGACAATTCAAAACTGCTGCTCCCCGTGGCAATCACTTGAACATCAGGAATCTGGTCTGTGATTAGCTTTATGCGTAAGCCAATATCGTTTATTCGCTGTGCTTCGTCTATTACAATGATTTTGCTGTTTCCGATAATGGCTTTCAGTCGTGTGGCTGTCATATTGCTGAAAATTTCTTGAATGTCAGGGTCATCGCCGTTCATCCACATCACGTCTTTTCGCTCTCCCAGCATCATTTGCAGGAGTGTAGATTTCCCTACTTGTCTTGCACCCATAATTGTGATGGCTTTTTTGCCTCCAAAGAGTGCGGAAATTTTTTCAGACAATATCCTTTCTATCATATTGATGAATTTTATTTGTACTTTGCAAAAGTAATAAATAGTACTGAAAAATCAAAACATTAAGTTGACTTTTTTGGATTTGATTCCGAAAAAGTTATGACTTTTTCGGAATTGATTCCTGAAAAGTTATTACTTTCTTGGAATTTGAAGGTTTTTCAGCACAAAAAACGAGAAATCGTGTCTTGGCTTTTTTGTTAATTGATTTCCCTAAAAAGGTTGATGTAAAAGAAATGGTAACGCAAATGGGGCGATACTTTGCTAACTAATATGCGTTTTTATCACCCTTTAAAGTGTTTGTGATAGTTCGGAAGATAATTTTGAGATCCAGGAGGAAAGACCAGTGTTCCGTGTACCAGATGTCACATTCCACGCGGCGTTCCATCTGCCAGAGTTCTTTTATTTCTCCACGGTAGCCATTAACCTGTGCATAGCCGGTGATACCGGTTTTTACGGTGTGGCGAACCATATAGTTTTGGATGAGTTTGCAGTAGTCTTCCGTGCATTTGAGCATGTGCGGACGTGGTCCCACGACAGACATATCGCCCAAAAATACGTTTATGAATTGTGGCAGTTCGTCAAGTGAAGAGCGGCGGAGAAAATCACCTACTTTGGTCTTGCGAGGGTCGTTTTCCGTGGCTTGAATCTTGTCTGCCAGGTCATTCACTCTCATTGTGCGGAATTTCCAGCAGAGGAAAGGCTTACCGCGGTAGCCGGTGCGCATTTGCTTGAAGAAAACAGGACCGGGAGATGAAAGTTTTATCGCTATTGCAATAGGAATAAAAATTATAGGAGATATTATGAGGAACGCCCCGGAGAATACAATGTCAAATGTGCGTTTTACGAACCTGTTAAATGGACTTGAAAGCGGAGTAGGGTGAAGTGAAAGCACCGGGATAGAGCCGATGAGTGTAAGTTCGTAGTTACGCTCAATGTATTTGTTGATGTATGGGACGTAGTGAAACTTGACAACGTTTTTTTCCGCAATGCGAATCACGTCTGCCATACAGTCTTCTTCTGTATTGTCAACGGCAAAATATATTTCATCAACATCGTTTTGCTCCACGTATTTTTCCAGCATTTCCGTAGTGCCAATATAGATCCACTTAAAGTTTTCACCCGGTTTTGCTCCGAAATAGCCGAGTACTTTGTATCCGAACCCTTGGTCGGAAAGAAGAGAATACGAGATTCGTTCCGCATTTTCACCTGTACCCACAATGATAACGCGAAGGTAGTTGTAACCGCTTTTGCGATAGCGTTTTAGTGCTAAGCGGCACATAGCCCACGTGGTGGGGAATACTATGAAGTATGATGCATAGAAATATATAAGAGGCGGGGTCGGAATCCTGGCATTGAGAATGTAAAGCAGTGCCACAAAGCAGCAGAAATGCAGGAATACGGATTTTATGGCAATGCTGATAACCCTGTCCAGGTGTATTGCACGCACGGAGTGAATGTCGTACAGGTATATTAGCAATGTGGGGAGATAAGCCACGTTTGCACATAGAAAAACTGCTCTAATGCGGAGAGTATCAGTTATGTTGTGAGAAAAATGCAACACCAGGTATAGCATCACATTCAGCACAATGAAATCAATGATTGCGGTTAATGGAAATATATAGCGACCGTATCTTTTTGTCGGGCTCATGGTTTGTCAAAGAAAAGGGTTGTATTCTACGTAGATGTTTTTGTATTTTAATAACGTATTTTTGCACAGTTTTATTATATTTCTTTTCTTAGAAATGGCAAAAATGGCGGATTCTCATTTACCCATCTTTGACACTTAAATTTATAAAAAGAGCCGCCAAAGCCTTTAAATAAAG
>JBJECR010000052.1:0-3546 GCA_051871275.1 Muribaculaceae bacterium
CAAGGATTTTCACTTCGCAAGAGCCCCACGGTTTGCCCACGATAACATAAAGTTTGCCATCTTGGAAGGCGATGCTGCGGATATATGGATTATTAACATCTGTCCAGGAAGTATTTGTCCAAACTTGAGTGAGTTCCGTGATGTTATCGTCAAAATATGTTGGAGAATTACTTTTTCCGTTTAGCGTAACTGTCACATCATCAGCACCTTCAGATGTAAGTGTAAGAGTGGCGGTATGTGTGCCTACAGCCTTTGGAGCGTAAGTGATATTCACGCTGCCACCGTCTGTGCCGAGAGTGCTTGTGGAGAGAGTGAAATAGTCTGCATTGTCACCGGAGAGAGCGAGAGAAATGTCGCCGGTAAGAGAAATTGCACTCACTGCGAGCGATTTTTCCGTGGTGCTACCGCTTGTGGTTTCAAAATCAACGGAATTTGCAGCAGGAATTATGTGAGAGCCAAGTGGGAGAATAGGACTTGGATTTGTCTGTGGCACAGTGCCGTATGTGAAATATGCCATACCGTGAGTGGTGGAGCAAACCCATGCTTCAATGTAGTTTGTGCCGTCAGTGTTAATCATCACGTCACCCGTGCCGTTTGTGTTGCGAGTATCGTTTCCAAGACCGTCGGCAGGCCATTCTCCAACGTATGAATTTGAATTGTAATTACCTGAGTTGTCAATAATCAGCCTCATGCGTCCGCCCTTGTAAGTAGAATTGGAGTCACCTGCAGTGCGGTCGTTGAATTTGAGGTTTGCGGCATATTTTTGACCTTTGAAGTTAAATTCGTGGTGACATGAGCCCCAAGTTTCGCCTGTCGGAATTTCAATAGTGCGAGTGAGTGTGCCGTTTGAAATCACGAAGAAAGAAGGTGCACTTAAAAGACCGTCAACCCACCATACACCACCGTTTGGATAAGAGCGAACAGAACCTCCTGCATTGAAAGCGGTAGATCCGTCTGTGGTTGTGGCAAGGACTTTGCGAATCCAGTTACCCTCGCCGTCACGGTTAAATTCTATAATTTTTGTTTGTGAATCTGCTGTTGCAGCGAAGTTTAGCCAGAGATTATTGTCCCAGTTGCTGTCCGGTGCAATTTCCATGCAGTCGCCCAGACGCGGGCAGCCGCTCATGTCCGTTGTTTTGTAAAGGAGATACGGTGCGGCATTGTCATCATCCCAAGCATAGATGCGGAGTTCTTCACCGTCTTTTGCAAGGTTACAAGCCACGATATGACCATCGAAGCATTTCACATCGCAGAATTTGTATGTACCACCGGAAACAATATCCGTTTCATTGAGGTTGCCGAGGTCCTCACCTGTTTGTGCATCTATCACTTTGATAGACTGGTGATTATATACGCAGTAGAGTTTGCCGTTTTGGTAGCAGAAATTTCTTACTGCGGAAGCGTCCCATCCTTTTTGCGTTTTTGTGCCGCGTTTCTCGGAAAGATTCCATTTTTCCTGAAGTCCGCCCGGGAGATAGTTGATAGTAGACTTTGTGCCTGACGTACAAGGAGTTCCGCTACCGAGCACAGGCCAACCGTTGGCGTCCCATGTCACTCTTTCCAGGTAGCATTTACGTCCTCCTGCCTCATCATTCACGTCCCAGCCATGATACACCATCCAGTCGTTGCCGGCATCGTCTTGGATTATTTCAGAGCAGTGACCCGGACCTTTCACACGGCTGTCGCCCACGAGGATTTTGGAGAAGCCATTGTTCAGTGCACTGTTTCCGGACTTGTCGTAGTAAGGTCCGAAAAGGCTTGTGGAGCGAGCCACAACGAGGTGATATGTACTGTTCAGTCCTTCGCAGCAGCTGCCACCGGAGCCGATGAGATAATAGTAGCCGTTGTGTTTATGTATGCAAGTACCTTCCATGTATGTGCCGGCAATTTTCTGTTTTGTAGCACCGGAAGCCAGGTTGAGTCCGTCATCACTGAGCTGAATACCGTAAATACCGCGGAAACTGCCCCAGAACAGGTATTTTTTGCCATTATCTTCAATATAAAATGGGTCAATAGAGTTTTGAACACCTATTTCGGAACTGTTAAAGAGGCGTTTGGCATCATGGAACGGACCTTGAGGAGTATCGCTCACTGCCACACCTATACCGCAAGTCCACTCGCCACCCCAAACGGATTTGGCGAAGTACAACACATATTTGCCATTTATATAGTTTATATCGCAAGCCCATACGCCGCCCGGAAGTCCTATGCGAGCCTCAGTTGGGTCTGTATCGTTGTTAAAAATCCAACCCATAGAGGTCCAGTCTGCCAGGTTGTACGACTTATAGCCTATCGCACCTGTGGCATAAAGATAGTACGCACCGTCGGGACCGCGTACTATAGACGGGTCAGGTGCATCGTTGTTAATCACCGGGTTACTGAAAACGTTCAGTTCCACGGCATCTGAATTTGCTATGCCAAGTCCGAGCATAAGCAATAGCGAAAGAAGTAGTTTTTTCATTAGTAATGTGGGTTTATGTTTTATTTAGGTAAATATCAATGTCTTGCGGAGCGGAATCGCCTCGCAATAGAAAGTTTTTACCTCGCTCGTGAGGCTATTCCTTAATTCCGAAAGCGAGGTCACCGGCATCACCAAGTCCCGGCACGATGTAGCTGTGAGCATTTATTTCCGGATCCACGGCACCGAGCCAAACGGTGGTTTTATCTTCCGGGAAAGTCTTTTTGATATAATCCACAGCTTGCTGCGAAGCTATCACGGAGCACACATGGATATGTGCGGGATTCCCTTTAGTGATAAGTGCTCTGTAACTCAGCTCCATAGAGGCACCGGTAGCAAGCATCGGGTCTGCAATCACCAGTGTTTTGCCGTCAAGGCAAGGAGAAGCGAGATATTCTATGCAGATGTCAAAATTTTCTTTTTCCTTGTACTTGCGGTAAGCGGAAACAAAGGCATTTTCCGCATGGTCGAAGTAGTTCAGGAACCCTTGGTGAAACGGCAGTCCGGCACGGAAAATAGTTGCGAGGACAATCGGAGTGTCAATAATTTCAGACTTCATCTCGGCGAGAGGAGTTTGGATGTCTATTGACTTGTAATCCACGGTCTTACTGATTTCGTATGCCATGATTTCGCCTATACGCTGCAGGTTATGGCGGAAACGGAGCATATCCGCCTGCATTTTCGTGTCGCGTAACTCAGTCATATACTGGCTGATAAGAGAATTTGTCTCTGCAAAGTTTACTACTTTCATAGTGATAAAAAATTGCGGTTATGGTACGATTTATTTTACTGAATTGCCCACTTAGGCACATTCTTCTGCAAAGATATAAATAAAAATTCATATCGCACCAAAATAATTTCTCTTATTAGCCTAATTTCCTCTCTCGGCTTCAGCCGAGATGCCCAAGCGCTCCGAGACATCAGAGTGCTCAGATTGCCCTCAACTCTTGACATCCCTCTCCCTCTCGGCGTCAGCCGAGATGCCCGAGTGCTCCGAGACATCAGAGTGCTCAGATTGCCCTCAACTCTTGACATCGGGAGTTTGACACTTGCAAATAAAAATTTTTTTGTAAAAAATTGATACATAA
>JBJECR010000053.1:0-3545 GCA_051871275.1 Muribaculaceae bacterium
CGAAGATTGATGAATATGCTATCTTCACTGAACAAGAAGTTGATGAAATAAATCGGATTTATTTCTCGGAGGACGACCGCACTTTGCTGGACCCAATCATTGATACTGCGGTTGAACGCTTTAAACAATTAGATGACGACAGCAAAATAGCATGCAAAAGTGCAGTAAAGGCTTACAATCGCCTTTACCCATTTATTGCTGCCGTTATTCCTCATACTACCACTGATTGGGAAAAACGATATGTGTATCTGCGTTTGCTTGCAGCTAAACTACCTCGCATACCGAGGGAAGATTGGGCTGAGGGCTTGATTGAATGTATTGATTTTGACCAATACCGTGCAATTAAACAATCGGAACATCAATTCGAGCTTGTAAACGGTGATTCTGAAGTCGGTCCTGTTCCTCCTGCCGGTGGCGGAGGAAAATCAGAACCTGACTTTGAAAAGCTTTCAAACATTCTTGAAGAATTTAACACAATGTTTGGTGGCATTGAGTGGGAACACCCGGAAGAAGCCATCGAGCAAATTAGAACTTTGCCCGAGCGTCTCGCCCGAAATGAAAGTTTTGCTAATGCTGTTCGTCGTAGTGACGAACAAAATGCTGAAATTGAATCTAACAACGCTTTGTTCCAGATTGTCGTTGACCTATTGAGTGAAAAAACGGAGTTCGCAAGAAACTACCTCGACAATCCTCAATTCCAAGCATTCGTCAATCAACGTGTGTTTAATTCTGCTTATACAAGAGTATCTCAAAACCAATAAAGCACATTATTATGGAAACACCAAAAATTTCTATCCAAGGAAAAGGTTCTATACATGTAGTACCGGATGTGACGCGAATCACTATAAGCATAAATCACCACGGTAAGACATATAAAGAAGTATATGCCAAAGGCAAAGAAAATAGCGAATGGATACGCAAGATTCTTGAATTTAACAAGAAGCCAGGAACCCTTGCAAAGTCGTTATATTTCGATGTTTCTGAACATACCATAAATATTTATGACGATGAAGGCAGTGGCGAAATTGTAGATACAGTTAAAGACGGTTTCGACCTTCTCCAAACAGTAAAAATCGATTTACCGATAGATAATGTATTGGTAAACAACATTGTTCGTGGTGTAGGTAAATTCATTCCTAATGCACAAGTTTCAATCGGATTTACTGTTCAAGACCTGCGCCCATACCAACTTAAAATGTTGAAAAGGGCTGTCGGTGATGCAAAAGAGAAAGCTCAAATAATGGCAGAGGCAGCAGGAGCAAAATTAGGAAAAGTTCTTGAAATTAATTATAACTTTTCCCACATTGACACTTACTCTCAGGCTCGTAACATTCACTCGAATGAGGAAGCAAAGGAAAGCACAGCCGATGCTTTGGATATTACTCCTGATGATATGGTTATTTCTGACAGAGTCGATGTCGTATTTGAACTTACATCAATTTAATAATTACATTTTAACGAATGCAATAATATGAGATATTGGCTATTCCCGTCTAATCAAAATGTATTTGACATTATAGGTGCTTTACATCAATTTGACTTTGTTGACTGGCATATTCCAGGCAATTACAAAGTCGCTGTCGGTGATTTTGTTTTTATGTATCTTTCTAAACCGTTGAGCCAAATTATTTATAAGATGCAAGTTATAAAAACTGATATGCCTCTCTCTGAAACTGAACAAATGAAGCCTTTCTGGAACGCAAAATACGAACCAAAAGGTGAAAGGTGGGCACGATTAAAATGTCTCGAGGCAGTACCTCAGAATTACGTTCCCTTGCAAAGTGCTTTTCTATTTCACAATGGGGTTAAATCTTTCCAATTTCCTCAATTAATGAAACCGGAAACAGTAGATTATGTATTTGCAGAATTTGAAAAAGCTAAAATAGATTAGTGCGTTCCGGCTCCGCCGTCGGACTATCGTAAATCGAGCCTGATGTCTCGACCGAAAGGCTTCTATCCCATAACGCATAACATATAATACTCTATAATATGAATAAACTCGGTAGAATTAAATCATGGTACATTAACCCTGATGACAACAGACCAATTTCGACAACTCACAACATATTGTTTGTTGACGAAGACCAAAACTATTTCGCACGTAATGATTCGGTAGAATCTGATGAGTATGACTTCCACGTTGAATCCGGTACATTTGAGCTGAACGGAGAGACTTATAACGCTCGCTTTACAGACATCTACGGCAGAACTAATTATGCTCAGCTAAACCTAAATAACAATTCAATCGAAAAGGGACCACGTTATTTAAAACTCCCGGATGCTTCACAAGGTGGCTTCTTAGCACTTATAGCTGTTGATTCAATTTTATCAATGGAAACCCCAACAGACGATACTGTTGTTGATTCAGATACAGGTGAAGTTTACAACATCGATGTTGACAAACACACTCTGGTATATACAAAAACCAATGGTGAAGAAAGAAACGAGTTTTATATTCCTTTAACTTTAAAGGAAATGATATTACTCGTAAATAGCGACGCTCGATATACTGAATAATTAGTGCTAATAGGGCGTTCCGGCTCCGCCGTCGGGCTATCGTGAATCGAGCCTGATGTCTCGACCGAAAGGCTTCTATCCCATAACGCATAAATAATAATGGACGATTACGACGATTTAGGTTCATATAATGGCGACGTGGAACACGATATGTGGGTTGACTACGACCATTACCGGAACACCGGGGAACCCGAAGTGTTCGACGAAGAAGATATTGATGAAATTGTTAACGAACTAAACGACTGGGACTGATGAGTTACGAGTGTGTTGTAGAAGAAAAGTGTAGAGGCTTCATTACGGATTTTAACGCTTTCGTTGAAATCTGGAATAAATATGGTGGCTTCCACGATGCAGCATTAACCGGTTTAGAGTTCGATGAAGAACAAGAAATTTGCATTGTCAAACTTCGATGCTTCGACTACAAAATTAGCTTCAAATTCTCACGAGTTCGCTCTATATCTGCTGTTATTCCTGATTTTTCAAGTTCATACTTCTATTATGTAGCTTTCTACGTGAAACCATATTGCAACTATGGAGATTGTATATATATGGATGCTGATGGTGAATTAGTGCAAGTAATAGCTGAAGAAATGGAAGTTTTAGAATTTACAGAGTTATAAGGGCGTTCCGGCACCGCCGTCGGGCTTTGGCGGCAGAGCCGTTGAGCCTGGGTCTCAATCCTGATGGACTAACAATCCCATAACGCTTTGCCTCGGAGATACCTCCGGGGCTTTTTGTTTTGTGGCGGTAGAGGAGTAATTTTCAAAGGAATGCCGCTTGGGTCGTCTTTGCGGAGGCTTGCTTAGTGAGAGTAAGGCGTTATGTCGCTCACCGAACATTGGCTGCTGCACTCGGCTTCGGACGTTGTAGGCACTGCGAAGATGTTTGCTCTCTCGTCTGTCGTACCACTTCTCTTGATTTTTAAGGAGTTGCCGCTTTCTCCGCTCTGAGTCCAAACTGCGGATAAAATGTTATCATTCTCGCTTAACAGAATTGATTGTCATATAACATTGTGCAAGCCTAAAGCA
>JBJECR010000054.1:0-57181 GCA_051871275.1 Muribaculaceae bacterium
TGTGAAAATAGAACACCCGCTTCATTGCGTCCACCCGATAGCTGAATAGTTACTCATTATTACAAGATTGAGAAAGAAGCAACACTATAGTTGCAATAAAATAAATTGTTGATTTCATTTTGCTTTTTGTTATTGATTAAAAAATATGTGAATTAAAAATTTTAATAGCTAATCCATAAGCCAATAAAAGGGCTGAGATATGCATATTCTGCCTATCTCCAAAGCAACAAATTTATACTATCTAATTATCTATTAAATCCTTACAAAAGTATGTTGTATAAAAGGAAGGATATATTAAATCTTTTCAATAATTTTTATTTTCTGAAAACAATTATGTTTGAAAAATATTTTTCATCTCCATTGTTTCCAACAATAGAAATAATGCATGATGAGCGGTTTTCGTAAATATCCATTATTGAATGAAAAGAAATTTTTAAGGTGTTGTCATCAATGCGTTTGACAGAAAATCCGGCTTGCGTGTCAGATAGCAGTTCAACTACTTTATTGTCTTTCATTATTGCCACTTCGGGATAATTTGTACATTTAAGAGTAATTTCACCCTGATATTCCGGAATAGCACTAATTGATACCTGATTAATATAATCAGGAGTATAAACAGCTGTTACAAAATTGCTGTCATAGTCATAAAAATCCCAAGTCATTGGTGTAGATTCATCATCGCCGCAAGACGTGAACATTACTGCCGCAAATAGTGCAGTTGCAAATAAGAGTAACTGTTTCATTGTTCTTTATTTAATTTGTTATTTATAATAGAATTTAAAAAATCTTTCAAACTGATGGTGTGTTTTGATATTGATTGTGCTGCTACGACACCGGCACCTGTAGAAACATTGCTATATCCCCACTTAGATTCTGCCAGACCTATATCTGCCAAATCACCTGTTATACCCTCATCAAGATACCATTTATATATAGACGAATTATAATAACTTTGTGAAATAGAAGCTAGATAGAGATTTATGCCACAATCAAATAAAGAATCATCAAGTGTATCTGACACAACATTAAATACATTGTTTGTAAAATTGAGGTGTAATGTATATGTTTTACCCGGAAATTGGCGGTCTGTGAAGAACGAAAAGGAATATACTTCGTCAGTTCCCAAAATAGTCTCGAAAGAGCCAATATGTTCACGGAAAATAGGTTCTAAATCATATAAGAAAGTTCCTATTGTGATATTTTTATATTGACAATCAATCATATCTGATATTTTATTATCACAGTATTCGTCAAAGGCGAAATAATAAAATTTATCAACACCAATAGGGTCATCAACATCTAACTCAACATTTAAGTCAAAAGAAACACTCAACTCCTTATTATTTAAAGAACTATTTTCTGCACCGGACCAAATGCTTGTTATTATATGAGATACCCTGACATCTGTTATAGGTACTAATTCCGGTACTACGACCTCTGCAGAAGCATTCCCGTATGTTGTACTATTTGCCAAAATTTGTATTATATCTCCGTTTTTCGGTAAATAATCAATACCTACTTTTTTACCATTAGCAAAAATATCAATCTTAACATCATTTACTTCATGCTTTGTTGCAGATTCTTTATCATCAAACATCCAAGTGCGTGACACATCTACTTTAATCTGCTCTCCTGCAATGATTAAAGCATTTATACAAAGCACCGGTTTAGTATCTATGCGAGGATTGAAATTCTCGTAGCAACCGTTTAGCAAAACAGCAAGTAGAAAAAACAATATGTACTTTAAAATAGCCATGTATAAGATATTGACGGAATTATTGGTAAGAGTTTTACTTTTTGAAACATAGAGACACCTTCCTTATTTCTTGTTCTACGAACTGCAACAGTATTCATATTGCAATAAGCATTAAAAATGCTGAAGTTCCAATAGCCACATTTGTTTTTGAGTGTCATTGATAAATCAAGACGATGATAAAATGGTAACTGATAATTATTAACGCTCGTTTTCAAAGGCAATTCATACAAACTATTTGTTTCATTAAAATCCGGTGACTCCCATACTTGTGGAAGTAAGGTAAACCTATTTCCGGAATGTCCTGTCCAAGCTGCATAAAAGCCTAATTGTTCATTCATATTTACTCTAATTAAACCGTTTATCGTGTGTCTATGGTCAAATCTTGAAGGAAAAGTTTCTCCATTATTTTTATCTGGAAATGTGCGGTTCGCCCATGAAAGTGAATAAGATAAATGACCGGTCACTTTACCGGAATTCTTTTCCAATTTGAAATCCAAACCTTTTGCAGTTCCTTTACCGGAACACAATCGCATATTCCACATTTCCATTGGCGGCTGCAAGTAGTATTCATCACGATAGTCCACCAGATTACGCATAGTTTTCCAATAGCCCTCAATAGACAAAAACAACTGCTCATTTGCTATATTCCAATAAGTGCCCAATGATATTTTATCTGCTATCTGAGGCTCAAAGCCTTTTGTGATTGGAATCCATTGATCTGTAGGAAGAGAGAGATAAGTTTGAGAAAGCTGATGCACATACTGATTTGTGCGTGCATAAGCAGCTTTTATCGCAAACTCTTGAGTAGGACGATAACCGATTGTAAACCTCGGAGCAAAACCAATATCAGTTTTATTATCAATATTAAAAAGCGACAAATGCATTCCTATATTCATACGAAACTTCTCATTTATAGAATAATCATCTTCAATATACACATTTGCTTCATTTGCATTATATGTAAATATAGAATCTCTGCTGATAGTTTGCGAAACGCCAACAAAATATCTACGATTTGTTTTTGAAGGGAGAAAAGAATGTAGTGTATATCCTGCTCCAAACCGTATGTTACTATTTTCAATAGGATGCCAATAAAAATCGGTGCGTAAAATAAAATCATTTATATTATTTTCAGTTTCAGTAATAAAACTAGATTCTGTTTTTTCGTAAGAGAATTTATTCTCAGCAGAATAATCGTGTTTTATATTTGAAAAGTATCTTGTGTATGCAGCAGTAAATTCCGATGATAATTTAGAATTGAATTTACAAATAAATCCTGATTGCAATAAAAAATTTCCCCAGCATATATCAAACTTATCATCTTCAGACCAACAATTAGTTTCTTGATAATCCTCTTTACTACCTGTTTTAAGTATATCATTGCCAAAATAAATGCTGACAAATCCCGTAGTTTTGTCACTCAATCTATGAGTGATTTTTCCATTAACATCCATAAAAGCATAACGAAACCGGATTTTTTCACTATCATCAGATGAATTTATAATTGCTATTATCGGAATAGAAAAAACTTCAAACCATGAACGCCGCATCGCTACTGTATATGTAGTATTTTCACATAATGGACCATCTATATTAATTGCACCTGACGTCAATCCTAATTTAAACGAGCCATGATGTTGGTCGGCATTACCATTTTTTGTTCGCACATCAAGGTATGATGATAAACGGCCATCATATTTAGCAGGTATTGACGATTTGTAAAAGTCAATATATCTGATAGCTTCAACATTAAATGCAGAAAAAAGACCTGCAAAATGATTCACCTGGTATAAAGGGACATTATCCAGCATGTGCATATTTTCATCCGCATTACCACCATGCACAATCATTTCCGCCAATCCTTCCGAACCTCCGATTACTCCGGGTTGCATTTGCAGTGCCTTTATCACATCGCTTTCTCCGAAAATCACAGGTGTATTAATTATATCTTGTGCCGTTAATTTTTTTGCTCCTATTTCCGCCGTTTCCAAAACCGGTTCCTCTAAACGTGAAAAAACCACTACTTCATCTAACATTTGCGGTTCAAAAATAGATAATGCTATTGTCTGCTTGGGCGGGAAAACAGACACAATATCATTTTTTTGATTTTGATTTATCTTTCTTTGAAGAATTATATTCTTGCCTTTAATTTTATATTCTATATCTGTGTTTTTAAACATCTGTGAAAGTGTACTTTTAAGAGATTTATTTCTCACGTCAATAGTTACTTTCATATCCTTTAACAAATCTGATGAATATACGAAACTCTTTCCGGTCTGCTCCACAATGCGTCTAAACACATTTGCGGCAGGCTCGTTAATTGCATAAATTGTAATATTCTGAGCAGTGCAGACAGCACTTGTGAAGATTATTATGACCCAAAGAAACAGTTTCATCACTCCACTACAGTCATTTGTGTGCCTAAAATATCATTAATAACAGAAATCAGATCTGTTGCAGTTCCCACATAATGTAGAGAAAGTTCATAATCCTCCATATTTTCAGGCAAATTCTCTACTCTTACACCATAAACAGTTTCAATTGTTGATATTATTTCTGTTAAAACCGCATTTTCAAAATCTATTACCTGAATATCTACAAACTCAGAGTGTGAAACATCATTTTCTTGCATATCACTTTGTTTGATGCAATACTCGTGATATAATATTGTTGCAGTAGCTGTAAATATTATCAATGTTGCAATAGCTGCAGCTATTCCATATCTTCTCCACCAAGGGGTATTCTCAACTCCAAGACGATGCCAACCGGAATATGGTGAGAACTTATCTTTCTTGTAATGTCGTGCAATGAAATCTATATTTTCTTCATCCTTTTTCATAACAATGAGTCTTTTGTTTATCATTATGACTCATCTTTCCCAAAAAAGTCCTATTCAGAAGAAATATTTTTTACAAAAAAGGCAAGAAAAAAGGTTTATGACCATCAGATAATGAATCACGCAATTTGCTAAAAGCCTTTGTCATTTGATTTTTTACAGTTTTAATTGAAAGTCCAAGTTCTTCTGCAATTTCCTCATTTGAAAAGCCATCTCTTTTACTCATAAGGAAAATTTCGCGGCATTTTTCAGGGAGTTCATCAATAGCTTTCCAAATTTTTGCATCACGAAAAGAATTGTCTATGTCTTCCTCAGGAACGTCCGGAATAAAATCTTCACTAAGCATTTCTTTCTTATCTCTAAGATATGTAAGGCATATATTCCGAACGGTTCTATACATAAAAGCATTAAAATTTTCAATTTCTCCACCGTCCTTAATATATAGCCATGCCTTCATAAAAGCATCTTGCTCTAAGTCTTCCGCAATATCAACATCGTTGACTATACGAAGGGCATACATACCTAGTGGCATGTATAATTTTTTAAAATTGATTTCAAATTCTTTATATGTCATGTACTTATGACAAACAATTATTAAGGATTTATAAATTGAAACAGTCTATATAGTTTTTATCTTGCTAATGAAAGGTTAAATGTGAGTCCGTAAGAGGAGTTTGTTGTCGGGAAGGCGGAAGTGGTAACGAGCGGAGTGTTCACTTGGTGGTCAAAGAAAGCGGCAATGGTAAGTCGCTTACTGAGAACGTAAGATGCTGTGAAGTTAATGTTCAGCGTCTTTGTTCCGTTTGTGGCTTGTGTGTAGTTGCCTTCCACACGGCGGACGAGAGACTGTGTGTTTTGGAGCGAAATATCAGTATTGAGTGTAAGGTCGTTTGAAACGCCAGTCTGTGAGCCTTTCATTTTGAGGAATGTGTTGAATCCCACAATTTTATATCCTGCTCCGATTGTGAGTCCTTTCTGATTTGCTTCTACAATCTGTCCGGCAGAAGTGTTCAGTGTGAGAGTACGACTGTCACGGTATTCCACATTTACGGAGATATCGTTTTTGAGTGTCATTTTCACACCAAGGAGCGGAGCGAATTTCTCCGTGATAGCAACAGATGAAATGTTAAACGGTGAAGAAGGAATCGGATTTCCGGAGAGTTCGTCAAGCGTGAAACCAAGGTCTTTTCCGTCAACGCTGACCCAGTTCAGATATGAAGAGTATGAGCCGACGGAGTAAGTACACTGATATGCGTGTGAGAGGGTGAACGACTTAAAGATATTGCGGAGATTACCCATGTTTATAAGTCCGTCGTAAGTCACTCTCCAGTTAGGTCTTGCGTGAGCGAAAGAAGGGAACGGGTTGAGGAAAATGCTTGCTGCATCTTTGCCGCCGTAGGCTGCAAGGAATGCCGGGACAAGCACATCGCTACCTGTTTGTGACGGTGTTCCCACTTGCGGGTCGTATGGTTTGCCGGCATGTGGTGAATCTTTGAGGAAGCCTGTCTGCGGATAAGAATAGCCTGCATATTGGCTTTCCACACGAGATGCCACTTGCGGAATGTTTTCTATAAACTTGTCAAAGGCGTCACTCTGATAGTTATTGTCCGCACTGCTTGACTTGAAAGCCGTAGGAATTGCACAGTAAGTCATAGTGAACGAGCCGGAACGAGTTGTAGGTATGTTGTCGTACATAAACTGCATCTGCTCGTTGCGGTTGTCCGTGCGGTTCATAGTGAGCTGAATCTTAAGTCCCTTGATAGGCTCAAGGTTAAACTCAAGGTTAAACTCGTTTGTTGTGGACCATACAGCCGGAGATGTTTGTCCGTCGTCAGTAATAAGCCAGTTGCGATCCATGGCGGTATAGAGATAGTCTTTATCCGTAAAACCGAAAGCGAAGTCAAGACCCGGCGACATTGGTCCATAGCTGTTGCTCTGTCCGAAGATATTACCTATATCATTTCGGAACAGCGGCAATTTAAGTCCTTGAGATTTACGCCATTTCACGGAGAATGAACGGGGAGACATTGCAAAACGCACTGCGTATTCCTCCAGTTCTTTCTTGAAAGATTTTTCCTCTTTCAGCACTTCCACAACGGTAAACTTGATGTTTGCATCGCCGCGAGTGAGGACTTTTACGTTGTTTGCATCCACCACTTCAATCTGCACGGGGAACGGTTTGTTGTCCGTAGTAGTTGCCGTGACTTTCACTTTCTTGTTACGCAGGTTGTGGCGGATAGTAAGAGTGGTGTCCGGCTGCAACTTATATGTACGCTGGAATTTCTTCGGTTTTTTCTCGCGAGTGGAAGTTTTACGCGTATTTGCGAAACGCTGATTGATATTTTTGAGGTAAGGAATCTTATTGTAGAAAGTTTCAAAGTTTATACGTCCGTCAACATTCCAGGTGGCTTGGTTTTGGATTGTATTTCCAAGGTCAACACCATCTATTGTAGCACCTCTATCCCAGTTGTAAGTAGCATTATACGAGGCAGAAGCCGTAATAAAGTCAATAGCCGGAATTTTTGAGAACGGAGCCTTGTATGATGCCACGAAAGACTGGTCGTAAGCCCAAGGTGTACCCATAGAAAGAATACTCTTCATCACAGTATCTTTCCAGAGCTTGTATTCGTCCGGGAACAGCTTTTTGTTCACTGCACCAATCGGTTCGTCAATGTGTGCGGATGTATTGGAATTAAATGAGAGGCTGAGAGATTTTGTAAGGTTCCAAGTGAGTGCAAGTTGCCTGTCCCAGAGGAAGTTTTTGCTCACGGACACCGGCATTTGGAACATCACGTCTGTTTCCGAACGAGTTTGCTGTTCGTAGTAGTAACGAGACATATTTGTCAGGAACGAAATAGAAGTCGGCAACCAGTTCAGTTCCCAGTCTTTAATAAATTTCACGTTTTTATTCTTGCTTGAAATAAACGAGAATGGTTTCCACGGCTTAAAGTACGGAGTATATGAATACTGGAAGCTGCCGCGATAGTCGTTTATATGTTCGTATTCCGTTGTCGGGTCTTGCTTGGACTGTTTGTTAAAGGAGAAATTAAGTGTAAAGTTTGCTGGATCCCAGGGCATAGGATTCTTGCTCTGTACGTCAAACTTAAGTCCGGAGATAGAAAAACTCTTCACTGTTGACTGCTCTATCGCATAGTTGTTTATAGAATCTTTCTCGTGCTGATTTGCAGCATCGTCAAGTGCGTCTTGGAGCAGTACGTCCTGGTCCAACGGATTATATTTAGGCGAAGTTTTCTCTTTCGTGTATGAATAGAAAATCGGGGCTTTGAGTTTGGCTTTTTCCGGGAGGAAACGTCCGGCATCCACCTGCACGGCAAAGTTGTACTGTGAATAGTCATCAAGTCGTCTATTGTTCAGTGATTGGTCAACGCCACCGAATCCGGCAGTCTCGATGTGGGCACCGAAATTGAGTGTTGCAACGTCTGAAACGCCCAGGTTCACATTTGCTTTTGCAGCCCAACCGCCGTCCTCGTCAAAGTCCGTAACTCTCATTTCGTTAAGCCATACGATTCCGTCTTTTACAGTAGCGGAATTGTTTCTTACACCCACGAGAAGCACACGGATATCACTCAGTGACGGGTTACCTTTCACCGCCATTCTGTTTTTCTCGTTGTCCGGGTCACGTCCCTCATAAACGGTGGCATAGCCTACTCCGCTACCCTCCTCGCTCTTTGCTCTGTTACGTTCTTTTTTGAGGTTCACAAGGCTCTGGAGTGGCAGGTCCATATAGTTTTCTTCCGGCCAGACCATTACTCGGTCTGATGTCAAATCATTGTTGTAGTGACCCGGAGGAGTGAGTGTAAGAGGAATTTCGTACTCGTAATAGTTGTTTTTCACGTCAGTACCCAGACGCACAAAAGCAGAAATTTCACCGCTCTTGAGGTTTGTTACATCGTCTATAAGGCTTTCTGCGTGAATATGCATCTGCAAGCGTTTATAGTTACGCAAATCGTGTGAAGTGTTGCGATAAACGGCTCTTGCATCACCTGCCTGGAGTCCTGTCACTTTCATAAGCAGTGACTGCTCGTTAAGCTGAGTAATTTGTGACTGTCCGGGGTCAACGATACGAGAAACGCCGGGAGGAAGAACATAGTTTACAGGTTCACGGCTTGCATTTTCCTCAATGTTTACAACGGAAACATCAAGGTTTCCTTCTGCCGGAGCATCACCACGACTGTTAAGGTTAAAATCGTACGTTCTCCACTCACCGCGAACGAGTTCAAGTGTAGCAAAACGGAGGTGAGTGACGTTTTTGAAGCCTGTGAGGAACATACGGATAAAGCGGATAGTAGAGAAATCCGTGATTGAGCCTACGATTTTCTCGTACTCATTCAATGGAATTTTGAATTGATACCATTCCACTTCCTGATTCTGTCCGTCACGCGTCGGGACGAGCGAAACCTGCTTGTCTGCAATAAAGTTTTTGCCCACCACAAAGTCTTCCGGACGGATAGAGATGTGGTACTGGAAATAACGCTCATACTCGTTCAGAGTGTTGTCTTGATTAATGTCTTCCACGTCAGGCACGCTGCGTGAAGACTGATAAAGTTTGTCCGTAGCATCTTCCGGAGAGATAGAGTTCCCTTCCGTACCGTTGTATCGTTTATATCGCTCGTGGATAGAGAGTTTTTGGTCGTCGTAGTCGTAGCCGCGGAAGAAGTGATAGTTATCTCCGGCAGGGTCGTTCAGCGGAGAGAATTGGTCGTTTTGCATTTCTTCCAGAGTTGCGGCAGAAACACGGCTGCGGAGTTCGTCAAGGAAGTTTTTATACGTTGGGAAGTTAAATTCATCTTCTGTGGAAAGTCCGTTGAGACCAACGTCTTGTGCCTTACGAGAAGCGTCATTATTGTCAAAAGCGTAAGTGAGCGAATTTTGCTTGGATACCCTACCCCACACTGTTTCCGTGAGATTCTGGGTATTGCCATCAGTAGGGATACCGTTTTCGTAAGATTTCAGTCCGTCTTTGAGAATATCTTCGCTCACCTCACCAAGGTTGAAATAGAGGTCACCACCCTCATTATTCGGGTTTTCAGGGTCAAGGAACGGACTCATCATCCAGAACTGAATATACTCTATGTTTGACTGCTCGAAGTTCGTGTTATCCATTTTTCGCATAATGCCGCCCCAACGTTTTTCCGGCTGCAAAAGGTTACCTTTGTCATCAATATTTGTAGCATCAACGTTGTAAGGTCCGCGTTCCGTAGGATAAAAAGAGAGATTCAGCGTTTGGATTGTGGAAGATTCGCCGTAAGTAAGTTCACGTCCGGGGAAAATTTCGCGAGAAGTGACTTCACGGATGTATGGGTTAGACTGCTGTTTGAGGTCGCTCTTAAGGTAACCGGGACACATAGAGGAATTACGCTGAGTGAACATTCTGTCTATATAGTACCAGTTCAGCAATGCACGGTTTTTGCCGTAATCCGTATTGTTTGAAAGAGCCGCTTCCGGGAAGAGTGCGGAGCCTGTGTTGTCGTACGGTGTGGAAGCCAAAAACCAAGAGTAAGGAGAACGGAGGTCAATCCCTGTCTGGCTGGATTCAAAGTCATCAATGTAAGAACTGCCCTGAGTGGAGCCGGCTTTCTGCTTGTTAGGCAAAAGCTGTGCGTATTCCGCTGTGATATTGAACGTTGATGGCTGAGTGGCATTTACTGTCGGAATCTTGCTGAGCAAATTTGTGAGCCACATAAACTGCGTGTTATAGGCAAGGTTGAAGCCAATCATAGAATTGTTTATGGTTTCACTGCCAATATTCACTTTTTCCGTGAGTGCCTTTTCCGAGAAGTGCATCAAAGTGGCACCAATGTTGAAATTCTTGTTTATGGCATACTGCAAGTCAAGTCCTACGAGTGTTTTTCTCTGAGTGTTGAACATTGACTGGTTTTCCAATTGCACGCTGATACTCTGCCCGGAATCTATGATGCTCTGATTGGTTATAGTGACGATACCCATAGAATAATCCACGGTATAGTCACTGTTTTCCGTAAGTCTCACACCTCCGGCAGTCACCACAACAGAGCCTCGCGGCACATTCATTGCATTAAGCCTGATTTGCGAGCCGGAAGAAGCCTGATATGAACCGGTGAGAACAAACTTATTCTTGTCTTGGAACTGACGTGCCACCACAAGAGTGGAGTCGTAAAGTTCCTGATATACATACTCTTTAGCAATCGCAGGGTTGCCTATTTTAGCCGCTAAATGGCTACCGAAAGGTTCTACTACGGGGAAAATGATTTTTCCGTTTGACGATGTGATAGTGTAGCCCTCGATAAAGTCAAAAAATCCATCAGGGTTAGACTGTTCGTTGCTGTCTATGCGGTCCAAGTTCATCACTTGGAGAAGTGATTTATCGTTAAGTCCCGGAACGGGAAGATACACGATTTGTGTACCTGTGGTGTCGCTCATGTACTTGATATTGAGCTTAAAATTGGATTTTGACACCTGGTATGCACCGAGTGAATAGACGTTTTTCATCATAAGGTCCCACATAGGCAATTTTGGTGCCACAGTGGTACTCTTAAGCATTTTGACGTAAAGCGACTGGTCTGTGCCCGTAATGTCTGCGGAAAATTCACCTACTTGATAAACCTGCCCGTTGTAAGTATATTCAAATGCCACACCAAGCACCTCATCTGCATTGAGTTGGCTCTTTATGGAGATATATCCGAGTGTGCTGTTCAGCGTGTATTCACTTTCCTTAAGCAGTCTCGCACTTTCCACTTTTTCATAGTCACGTCCACCCTCAAAACCGTAAGCCTGCAGCGGACTTAACGCCTGGCTTACCACGCTGATATTTCTTGCGTCGGGATATTCTGTTTTGATGGTGGAAAGGAGGTCGTTAGAACTGTTGGCAGGAGTTGGGATAGACATATTGGGGGCCCAGTGGGAATTCGCAAGATGAGTGTTTTCACCCAAGTCCATAAATGCCACAATGTTTCGTGAGGCATCATAATTATTGTTTTTGTTCGTCACCCAAACCTCAATACGAGTAATTTTGATTCCGGAAGTCACAAAAGGCAGTTTGGAGCAAAATTGGTCGTAATTGTCACGGAAATAGTGAGCGAGGAAGTAGTGGCGATTTTGGTCGTAATTATCGATATTTACTGTAAAATCCGTGGATTGAACGCCGCCTTTGGTGTTCACGGTTTTAGATTCCGAATTTTGCTGTGAAACGAGTGCGGTAGCGGTAAGTTTACCGAATTGGAGTTTTGTTTTAATACCAAAAAGTGCCGTGCTACCTTTAATAAGTGAAGAACCCGTAGTCATAGAAACGTTTCCGGCTTCAATACTCTTCACAATATCATCTTCCTTACCCTCGTATGCAAGTTTGATATTTTTAGAGTCAAAATCAAAAGTGGCGTCTGTATTATAAGTCATATTAAACTTCATACGGTCGCCCACACTTGCGTTTATGGTTGCTTGAATTTTTTGGTCAAAATCAAAATACGTTTTTCTGCGGCTGTTAAGTGACAGAGCCGGGTTATCCGTCTTGTTTGAATTTATACCCATTTTTATCTGGATAGAACCCTGCGTTTTCAGTTGCACACCGCCGGGGCCGAAAATCTTTTCCAGCGGACCGAGTGCAAAGTTCATATCAAGAACGTTAAACGGCTGTTTTTCATTATCTTTGGCAAGTTCCGTATTCTTTTTGTAGAGATAGCTCTGCATGGATTTTCGTAGTTGCCAATTGTTGTATTCCTGAGGAGTGAGAATAAATGGAACACCTACTTCATTTTCGCCTATCTTGGTGTGAATGATGTAGTTACCGGTTTTGTCGTCATATTCCGCTTCTGTCTTGATGTTAGACGGTGTCACAAGGTCCAGAGCAGACTTTTCGCCCATAAGCGTTTCATAGTCAGCAGGGATTGTCTGCTGCACTTTGGGCTTTTGTGAATCACTTTCCGTTTGAGCATAAACGGCAAAAGGTATTGCCACAATAAGCAACACCAAAAGCACAATAATCTTGTATGTTTTATAGCGTCTAACCGTTGTTAATGCTCTATTAAAAAAGGTTTTACATCATGCTCAAGGCTTTCTTTATAGCCGCTTCCACTTTTAGTGCAGGTTCAGCATCAAAAAGCTTGTTAAGCACCTTTTGTGACTGCGGTTTGGGGAAACCGAGCATCACGAGTGCGGACAATGCTTCTTCAAACACCTCTGCGGAAGTTGCAACCTTTTGTATTAACGGAGAATCCACCCCTTTTATTTTATCTTTGAGGTCAACAATTATTCTTTCTGCCGTTTTTGCACCTATTCCCTTGACGGATTTAAGTCTGCGTACATCGCCGGACACTATCACTTGGCGTAATTCTTCCGGTTCTATGGAAGACAATATCATTCTTGCAATAGATGCTCCAACTCCTGAAACGCCAATCAGTTGGCGAAAGAGTTCACGTTCATTGCGGTCGTAAAACCCGAAGAGCGAATAAGCATCTTCGCGTATCACTTCGTGAACGTAAAGGATTACGTTTTCTCCGCCCTGTTCATTTATTTTAGTGAAGCTTGTCACAGTAATGTTAAGTAAGTATGCTACTCCGGCAGCCGTTTCAAGCACTGCTTCCGTGGGAGTCAAACCTGTGATTTTACCTTTAATGTATTCTATCATATATTATGAAGTTTTTTCGGATTTATTTGAATACCTTCTGATTACCGCACTACCAATCCACACTAAAAAGAGCCAAAGTGCAAGCCATAGTGTGCGGCTTACAAGCCGTTTATGAAGATTTTCTGTCATAAAATTCGGAAAATCGCTTCCAACCTCGGCATTTTGCCATGCCTTGTTTTCCACAAGCGATGATATGGTTCTTTTCCACACTATCACACCGTTTTCCAAATATACTATAGACATTTTACCTCTCACAAGAGTCTTAAGTGATGTATCTTCCGCAGAATAGCAGGCATAATTTGCCATAGAATAGTCTTTCCACCAGTCTATTCCTTCCTCCGTTGTGGCAAGAAGTCCCACAAAATCAATGCCGTTATCCTCGCATCTGCGGTACAATTCATTCACAAAATAAGTGTAAGACAAGTCAACACGGTTCATCTCCGGCACAACAAAAAGCATCTGCCTGCCTTCACTTTGAATCACATCTTCCGTCACGTCTTCATCACCATCGTAAATTGCAAAATCCGCTTTGGAATCAGCATTTTCCGGTTCAACTTGTTCCACAAATGTCCACTCATCGCTCTCAGGAAGATTGCTGAGTGTGAAAATCTTGTTTTCCTTGCCGTTTGTATAGATAAATTTCACATCCTGCGTTTCATCGTTCTGCGAAATGAGCGAACTTCCTTCCGGATAAGGACGGAAATCTATCATTGGCTGAACATTGTAGCAAGTAAGGCTAAGCAGCACCATATATACAAGTCCGCCCATCCATACGAGCCACTGCAACTGGTGGTGTATCAAGCGATAACGGACGTATTTATTGTACTTTATCAAATAGACTACACCGGCAGTGATAAAAATATTTTTCAAGAATGTAGCACCATTGGAGAGAATCCACGCATCACCGAAACAGCCGCAGTCGTCTATTGGAGAAGCTATGAAAAGCCAACCTGTAAGCGGCAACATCACAGCCATCATCAGCCCCATTATCATAGGCACTGACCTGCGGTACGCTCCTATCGCCAAAAGAAGTCCTGACACAGCCTCCACTGCCGCTATCGTCATTCCTAAAACGAGTGTCACGGAACGCGGCCACGTCATATCCATGGCTGCCAGGTATTCCTCCATCTTGTAGATAAACCCGTATAGGTCAATACCTTTCACAAAACCGGAGAACACGAACAGCCCGCCGAGGATTAGCCTCAGTGACACCACTATCAGCTTAACCCACCGCCTATTAAACTGTCTTAGTCTTTCCTTAAAGGCACTCATAGAGCAATAGAATATAAACGCCTTATTCAGAGAGTTTTATAATTCCGAATACGGCATAGTTCACCATGTCTTTGTAGTTCGCATCTATTCCCTCGGATACATTTGTTTCACCCTTGTGATTTTCAATCTCCTTGGTGCGTTCTATCTTCATGAGAATCAAGTCCGTATAGCTGGAAACACGCATGCCTCTCCATGCCTCATCGTAGTCGTGATTCTTAGCGAGCATGAGCTTGCGTGTCTCACCCATGTACTTGTCATATAGAGCGATAGCCTCCTCGGAAGTGATATCTTTGCAGTCGCTCCATCCTTTACCAAGCTGAATGAGACCCATAATGCCGTAATTCACTATTGCTATAAATTCACCGAGAATACCATCGCCAACTTTTGTCACACCCGTTTCCTCAATCTGGCGTATTCTCTTTGCCTTGATAAAAATCTGATCCGTAATGCTTTGCGGACGCATAATTCTCCACGATGGACCGTAATCACCTAATTTGGCAATGTATAAGTCGCGACACTTCTTTATAGCCTCATCAAATTCATGTATTGTATCTGTTGCCATATTCAATTTTGTCTTTTATTCCACAAAGTTAAAAATATTTCTTGAATATATCTGCGTTTTTTTCTAATATGTGAAAAAATAACTAACTTTGTGGAAACTATTCGGAAATTCAATGAAAATATATAGCACGCAGCAAATGGCTGCAATTTATAGGAAAACTATTGATAGCGGCATCACACAGATAGAGCTTCTTTCCCGTGTGGCAGACAGTGTGGCATGCGAGATTATCGATAGGTGGAAATACGTCAAACCGCTCATTGTTTTTGCAGGTCCCGGCAGAAAAGGTGCCGAGGCACTTGCCACAGCCCTTTTGCTTTTAGATCAAGGCTTCAAACCGGAGGTTTACATCGTAAACCGTGGCGGAGAACAACTTTGTGCAGAGGGAGTTGCACTGCGTGACGAACTTCTCTCTCACGAAAAAGAAGGCGTGAAAGTTACGGAATTTATCAAGACTATCGTGCTTCCTGCCATAAAGAAAAATCACCTTGTAATTGACGGGCTTTTCGGTCCGGAACTCGCAGGCGGAATCCAAGGAGGCTTGAAAGACCTGGTGCAGATAATAAATGCTTCCGGTGCTACTATCGTTTCCATTGAAAATCCGTCCGGACTGCCCGGTGACCTCTCCGGAAACATCATAAACAATAATTGCATAAAAGCATCACTCACACTTGCTATTCATGCCGGTTACCCAACGTTTTTTCTTGATGAGACAAACGAGGTGACAGGAGAAGTGAAAGTCCTTGATATCGGTCTTGACGGATTTGACGATGTTGAATCCGGGAGTTTTTGCCTTATCGAGCAAGGCGATATTTCCTCCGCTCTGAAAAAGCGTAAGGCAAACTCCTCAAAGGCAAATTACGGCACATGTGCCATAATAACAGGGCAATACGGCATGATGGGAGCATCCGTTCTCTCTGCAAAAGGAGCATTGCGTTCCGGTGTGGGAAAAGCCACAATAGTCACTCCTCGCTGCGGATTTAACATCATTCAAACCTCTGTACCTGAGGCTCTTTTCAGTAGCACAAAAGACGATTGCGTAATAAGCGAAATGCACCTGCACACACATTATGATGCTATTGGCGTCGGTCCGGGTATTGGCATAAACGACAAGACAGTTGATGCTCTGGAAGAACTGCTCAATAAAAGCCGTGAGCACATGGTGATTGATGCAGATGCTCTAAACTGCATAGCCAAACGCCCGCGACTGATAAATTTCATTCCCGTAAATTCCGTTATCACTCCACACAAAGCGGAATTTGACAGAATTTTCGGCGAACATACCTCTGACAGAGAACGACTTATAAAAGCTATTGAAGTGGCTCAAGCCAAGGAAATAATAATAGTTCTCAAAGGTCACTACACCGCCATTGTAAACAGCGACGGAAAGGTATTCTTCAACTCTTCCGGCACCCCGGCTCTTGCCACTGCAGGCTCCGGTGATGTGCTCACAGGTGTAATCACCTCACTCATTGCTCAGGGCTACAACCCGGCTGCGGCAAGTGTCCTTGGAGTGTTTATACATGGCATTGCAGGACAACTTGCGGAAGAAGTCCACGGCAGCTATGGCGTTACCGCCTCCGATATTGCAGACAACATTGGAAAAGCAATAAAATATTGTTTATCAAACATTTAGAATATTATTTTTCAGCAATAATTATGAAAAAAATCATATCTTTAGCATTTGCCTCACTCGCAATTTTTTCCGCTCCGGCTCAAACCACGCAGAAAATCACTGCCACTAAAGCAAACGAATATGGCATTATCTATTCTTTGCCAACTACGGTTATCGATATCACTGTAGAAACCGAAACTACCGTCAAAAAGCCCGGTGAATTCTATAAATATGCTAAAAAATACTTAAACGTAGCCAATCCTATTGACAAAGAGGACATTACCACAACCGTGAAAAGTGTTTCCGCTTATTCTCGCGGAACTGCTAATGCTGATGAAAGATATATCGTGACTTTCAAGCCGGGCACCTCGCCTTTCGTGATTATCAACGAGGACAACATTCCCCTTGCCATAAACACGGAAAACACGCTCCAAGCTGAGGAAATTGTGCTGCCAACAGCTGTTTCAACAAAACCTACACCGCTTGAAACTCCTGCCGCACAGCAAGTTATATCAGAAGAGATGCTGCAAAGCCGCTCTTCCGCAAAAAAAGCGGAACTGGCAGCCGCACAGATTTATTCTCTCCGCCAATATCGCTCCGAATTGCTAACAGGACAAAGCGAATCCATGCCGCCTGACGGTGCCGCACTCAAACTCGTCCTTGAAAACATCGGCGAACAAGAAGCTGCTCTGATGGCTATGTTTGTGGGTACAACACAAACTTACACCACAGTGAAAACTTTCACTATCACTCCTGACGAAGAAACGGAAAACAGTATTGTGGCTCGTATTTCCGCCACAGACGGTGTTGTTGCGGCAGATGACCTTTCCGGAGAGCCGCTTTTCATGACGCTGAAAGTGATTGCAGAGGGTGAAATGCCTGTAGATGAAAAAGGTATCACCGTTCCATTCCCGAAAAACGGATTTGCTTACAGAGTGCCCGGCAAAGTGCAACTCTCACTCACATTTGAAGATAACACTCTGCTGGACAAGCAGTTCTCCACTTCACAATTCGGCATAACATACGGTCTCAACCCCAATTCGTTCACAGACAAAAAGGAGCCTATTTACCTGATTTTTGACCCCACTACAGGTGCTGCCGCAGAAATTGGTGCAGCTAATTGATTGCATTTTTGCAGCTACAATAGATATAGTCTCAGAAAGTGGTATTGCTAAAGATTACAAAATAGAAAGGCTTACTCTCTTTCCCAATCCTTCAAAAATGCGGAAAAGAGTAGAAAGTTGCACATCTGTGTGACCATTTTCCACCTTAGAGATGTAGCTTTTCTTTGTGCCTATTCTTTCTGCCAGTTCTTCTTGTGTAAGTCCGGCTTTTTTTCTTTCTTCTCTAAGACATTCTGCTAAAATGAATGCCTCAGCATTACTTTCAAAATCATTTCTTTCTGCACTTCCCATTTTACCATATTCAACATCAAGCAATTCTTCAAAAGAAGTGCATCTTTTTAATTGTTCTTGTTTATTTTCATCTATCATAATCAATTCTCCTTACTCTTAAAATATTCTTCTTTTAATCTTTCTGCTATTTCTATTTCATTTTTCGGCGTTTTCTGAGTTTTCTTTTGAAATCCGTTAAACAGAATCACAATTGAACCGCTATCCATACAACAAAATATTCTATATATATTTCCGGCAAATTCTGTCCTAATCTCAAAAAGTCCATTTGAAGCCTTTATTTGCTTAAAAAATTTCGTAGGTATAACAAGCTGAGTCTCAACCATATATAACGAATAGTTAATTTTATCTCTAACATTTTTAGGCAGAGATATATAAAAATCCATAAAATAGGATTTAAAGAACTTGATAGTACGAATTTTTTTCATTTATGCCACAAAGTTAACCAATTAGTTAACAACAAACAAATAATTTCAAATTATTTTTTGAAATTCAGCATTGAATCCACTGTTTCCGGATTGACACCAAGCTTTTTAGCTTGCTGAGCATCACGGAAAGCGTCTTCATTCATATACCTTTTCTTGTAAAGGATTGCACGGCAGAGATAAAGTTCGCCATACTTATCATCTATAGCAAGACCGGCGGAGATATCCATAGAAGCAGTGTCTAAATCATCACAATACAGGCAACAAATGGCATGAGCGGCATAGTTTTCAGCCGTTTGCTCCGTTTTCAGCAGAGTTCCATAGTATTTGAGTGCGTTTGCATAATCCTGCTGCAAAAAGTAAAAATTCGAGTAAGCAAGAGCCTCCTCGTAAGACCCGGGAGCGTACTTTGTAATGTTTTCAAACTGCATTTGTGCACTAAGCAAATCCGAGTTGCCAAGATAAAGCAAGCCGCGGAAAAGATATGGCATCACCACAGTGGAATCCAATTCAGTTATCCTGTCGTAATCAGCCACAGCCTCATCAATCTTGCCGATAGAGGACAACACTCTTGCCCTATTCTGCAAGATAGTGACCGATGCGGGAGCAAGGCTGTGTGCATGATTTAGTGTATATAATGCGAGCGAATCATTCCCCATATAGAAGCGAACCATACCAAGGTTAGACATCAGCAGAGCATTGTTCGGATTGTCCGGCTGGAAATTTATAGCTTCCGTGAAAAGCTGTTCCGCCCGCTCATAGTCCTGTGTTTTAATAGCATACTGTGCATCATCTATCATGCGGAAATAGATATTATCGTCTGCATCATCGGCACTGAGGGTCACTGCAATCGCAGCAAAAAGGCAAAATATGTAATGCTTCAGTTTCATAATACTTTATTTTGTCACAAAGGTAAAGTATTTTTCAAACTCTATCGCTCTGCGAGCATATAAAAAACATTAAAAACGCAGACACAAACAAAAGCAGACGGCGAATTTAATAAAACATTAAACTCGCCGTCTGTAAGATATCAGTAAAATTTTACGCCGCTATTAGCCTACGTATTTCTTTACTATCACTGTAGCGTTGTGTCCACCAAAACCGAAAGAGTTAGACAAAGCAGCACGCACTGTGCGTTTTTGAGCCTTTCCGAAAGTGAAATTGAGGTTATAGTCAAGATTTTCGTCAAGGTCTTCCGGGTCATGGTTGATTGTTGGCGGAACGATGTCTTCTTGAACAGCCTTAACACTGAAGAGAGCTTCAAGTGCACCTGTAGCACCGAGAAGGTGACCGGTCATAGACTTTGTTGAGCTGATATTGAGCTTGTAAGCATCTTCGCCAAACACGGAAACGATAGCCTTTACTTCCGATACGTCACCCACCGGAGTAGATGTTCCGTGAGCGTTGATGTAATCGATATCGGATGTTGTCATTCCTGCATCCTCAAGTGCATTCTTCATAGCGAGGATAGCACCGAGGCCTTCCGGGTGAGTAGCAGTCATGTGGTAAGCATCGGCAGAAAGTCCGCCGCCTGCCACTTCTGCATAAATCTTCGCACCGCGAGCAAGGGCGTGTTCGAGTTCTTCAAGAATGAGCACTACGGAACCTTCACCAATCACGAAACCGTCGCGTGATTTGCTGAAAGGACGTGATGCCGTTTCCGGAGAATCGTTGCGAGTTGACAACGCATGCATAGCATTGAAACCACCCACACCTGCAGGATAAACTGCAGCTTCCGCACCACCGGTAACGATTGCGTCTGCTTTACCGAGGCGGATAAGATTAAACGCATCGATAATGGCATTGTTTGAAGATGCACAAGCAGATACAACACCGAAGTTAGGACCATGATAGCCGTACTGCATAGATACGTGACCTGATGCAATGTCCGCAATCATCTTTGGAATGAAGAAAGGACTGTATTTAGGACCTTTTTCAGCGTTTTTAGCATAGTTTCCGGCTTCTTCTTCAAAAGTGTGAAGACCACCGATACCTGCTGCGATAATTACACCGATACGATCCTTATTGATGTTTTCGCAGTTTTCAATGTTTGAATCGTCAATAGCTTGAATAGCAGCAGCCATAGCATACTGTGCATACAAGTCCAAAGCACGACATTTTTTGCGGTCGATATAGTTTTCCGCTACGAAATCTTTTACCTCGCACGCAAATTGAGTCTTAAACTGTGAAGCATCAAAATGGGTAATAGAACCGGCACCGCTCACACCATTTTTGGCATTGTTCCATGCAGTTTCCACATCGTTACCGATTGGAGTGATTGCACCAAGTCCTGTTACTACAACTCTTTTTAATTCCATTAAAAAATTGTATTGTTTATGGAAAAAGGATATTAAAAATAGAAAAATTACTTGCTAGCTACTGCTTTTTCAACGAACTTGATAGCGTCGCCTACTGTAGCGATATTGTTTGCTTGTTCTTCAGGGATTTCGATATCAAATTCCTGTTCAAGTTTCATAATCAAGTCAACAGTTTCGAGGCTGTCTGCGCCAAGGTCTGTTGTGAAAGATGCGCTTTCGGTTACTTTAGCTTCTTCTACACCGAGTAAGTCAACGATAATCTCTTTTACTTTTGAAGCAACTTCTTGTGACATAATTTTTTAGTTTTTTATAGATTAATAATTACTTTAGTTTTATTCTCATAACGATAACCACCGATTAGGATAGTCACCGGCATTTCAGACTGCAAAGTTACAAAAACTCTTTTAGATAGGGAAATTTTATTACAAAAATTTCTTAACGAGGCTGATTTTTATGCTTTTTCAGACAAAAAACAGCCCTCTTTACACAAAAAAAGTTAAAATACAATCCGTCTAATCCGCTTACCACTATTGGGGCTACACATACTTATCCAAGCAAAGACTCTTCCTCATCAAAATGGTTTTGAGGCTCATCAAAGAAGCCCAAAGCCTGTGCTCTTCCAAGAATGTCCGCCATTATCTCCATACTATCCTCTGCAGGATTTATCTGCTTACCACAAACTTCAATCGTAGGAGTGTCTATTTTGAAAAGATTCTTGGCATCTTTGAGGATTGGATATACAAACTCTATAAATGTAGAATCCGGCAGCTCCTTATTCACCTTATTATATAAGTAATAGCAATACGATGCGATGTGTCTGCCCATAGTGAGACAATGCTCCTTCACTTCGTCATCCGGCTCAAACTGCTCCATAGATAAGCAGAACACGGTATGGGCCGCAAGTGCAGTAGCACTGATTACCATCAGAGAGTCCTCTATGTCTATATCCTTAAATCCGTCATTCTCAATCTGATACATGCAAATAAGACTCGTATTGAGCAACATTTTCACTTCACAAGCATATAGCAGCGACATACAGTGAAAACCTGCCATAAGACCGAAATACTCCAATTCCATGTCCGTATTCTGACCCTGATTTTTCAACTTTGCATATTCATCATCCGCTTCTGCAAGTGCCTCACCGGAAATATTCACTGCCAGAGTCCAATCTTTCTTTTCAAATGCAGCCAATATTTCATCTACTATTTTACTTTTTGTTTCATCCATAGAAATATTTGTCTTAATTTTGTCCAAAAGTAAAAAAAATTTTCCGTCCGTGCAACTATTTCGAAAATAATACGTCAAACTTAACGTAAACTTAATTAAAAGCCTGTTTCATAAAAATGGCAACGAAATCAGACATAGAACAGCAATTTAACGACATCATCAAGCAAAACAGCACGGTGATTAAGCGTGTTTGCTATATGTATGCCTCTGACTCCGAACATTTTAAGGACTTATATCAAGAATCACTCATAAACATCTGGCAGGGTCTGCAAAAATTTAGAGGCGACAGCAAAATTTCTACATGGATTTACCGTACTTGCCTCAACACTTGCATCTCTTACTTCAGAAAAAATGGCAAAAACGACAGTGCTGAATCGCTTGACTCCGTTTTTATAGACATTGCAGATGACAACGATGACCGCCTGAGCAACCTCAAAGAAATGTACCGCCTAATTTCGCAACTGCGTAAATTGGACCGTGCAATCATTATGCTCTGGCTTGACGAGAAACCTTACGATGAAATCGCGGAAATCACAGGTCTGAGCCGTAACAACGTGGCATCAAGACTGCGACGTATCAAGGAAAGCCTGGCAAAATCCGCCAATTCTTAAACAATTATTATGAACCGCTAAAAAAGAATACTATATGGATTTGGACGAACTGAAAAAATCTTGGCAAGATATTGACTCGGAACTCAAAAGAATAGAAAAACTGAGCGACGACTTATCAAATATATGCAAAAGCCGCAATGTCAGCTTGCGTGACAAACTCGTAAACAGATATTTCTGGCTATGGATGCTATGCGCCGTAATGACACTTGTAAGCGTTGGTCTTATCTGGCACAAGGCTATTCTCCCTGTCATGGCGACAGTGCTTATTTTCTACTTCTCTATTCTGGGCGTTCTCAATTTTGTAATCTACAAAAGATTCAAAAGCCTGGACTATAACTATATGAGCGTCAAAGACATGCTCATTACCGTCACAAACGCTCACATTCTCCGTTCACGTTTCAAAATCGTAGGCTATTGCCTTATGATACCGGTACTCGTAGCCCTACTCTGGAGATTTTACACAATAGACATGAATATGTTTTATGGCGGCTGCGTTGGTGGCGTTATAGGTCTCATCGCCGGTATTATCACAGACCGCAAAATAGAACGAGAAATCTGCGAACTCCAAGAAAACCTCAAACATGAACTTGATAACGAAGAAGAATAACCATAGAAACAAAATTTTGTCAAAGTTGCGGTAAGTGAATACTGCCGCAGGCACAAATTACACTCCGGAAGAAGCACGAAACCTGATGATGCTGTATTTCCCAAACCTTAAAATAAATTTTAACGATAATTTTTTAATAAAACACTACACTTATGAATAAATGTAGTAACTTTGTACAGTCAATACAAAGTGAATCATTTATGCAAAGCAAAAAATACACAAATAACTTTATAACATCCGGTTCCGCAAAGGAAAATTGCCGTTCCGAATACTATAAACTACTGCAAAAGGTTCGTAAAGGAGAGTACATACTTATTAAAAGAGGTGTCTATGCTTCTGAAGAACAATTGGCTGACACTATGATAGATGTAGAAGCAGTTGTTCCGAATGGTGTCCTATGTTTATATTCCGCATGGAATATTTACGGGCTAACTACCACACTTCCGCAAGCTTACCATATTGCAGTCCAAAGAGGCAGAAAAATAAAACTCCCATGTTTCCCTAAAATAAAACTACATCACACCACAAATGCTATGTTTGACATAGGAATAGAACTTCGTAACATCAACGGCTACCAAGTCCGAATTTACAATATTGAACGTTGCGTATGTGATGCTGTAAAATTCAGAAACAAGATAGGATTAGACGTATGCGTGGAAATTGTAAAGAACTATCTTTCCGGAAAGGGAAGAAATATTTCTCTATTGCTTGACTACGCTACCAAATTAAGAGTAAAAAAAATTCTTGAACAATATATTTCAATACTTATATGAGTAGAATTACAAATATCGGAAAGTCTATACGTGCCAGATTGCTCAATATTGCTAAAAACGAAGACATTTTTTATCAAACAATACTCACCCGCTATTTTCAAGAAAGGCTCCTATATAGGCTATCACAAACACATTACAAAGACAATTTTTACCTGAAAGGTGATGCCTTAATGTATGCTTACGAAAAGCTCGCAGCTCGTCCAACATTGGATATTGATTTTCTTGGTTCTAATGTAAGCAATGACAGCAATCACATTGCAAATATATTTCGCATTATTTGTATGGCTGATTGTAAAGAAGATGGAGTAATATTTGACTATGAAAAAATTCACACTCGAATAATCACAGAACTCAAAGATTACCATGGAATTCGGATAACTATCCCTGTAAAAATGGACACCATATCTCAGATGATGACTATGGACATCGGTTTTGGAGATATTATTACACCACACCCTGTTTTTATTAATTATCCATTACTATTAGAAGACTTACCTGAAGCTAAAATACTTGCATACTCAACAGAAACGGTAATTGCTGAAAAATTTCACGCCATAATTGACTTGGCAGACCAAAGTAGCCGCATGAAAGATTATTATGACATTTACCATCTCTTGAATTCTTTCAAATATAATGAGAATACCTTGTACGAAGCTATTAATAGCACGTTTTCAAATCGACATACTACATATAATTCAGACACAACGTTCTTTAGAGAAGATTTCCCATATTTAGAGCAAATGCAATCTAAATGGAATGATTATATAAATAAATCTACTCTAAAAAGCAATGCGTCATTTTCAGAAATTTCAATTTGTTTACAAAAAGTCTTAAAACCTTATTGGGATTCTTATGGCGAATTTTGTAAAAACGGAAGAAAAACCGAATAAAGATATTTCAAGATAATACTTCTAAGAAGCCTAATAAAAATTTACTATTATAGGCTAAATAAATCATCAAGGATTATTTCCGCTTGTATATCGCCCCAATATTCGTTACGGGTAAGTCCGTAAGTGGTAATCATCACTGTGTGGACGGCACTTTTAGTTTGTGTTACGGTTTCAAAAACAGTTCTTTTGCGTTCAAGTTCGGCAGAATAATCAGAAGTGATGGTATATGTTTCTTTTGAATACTTTATTTCACATATATCTATAATTTCGTCACTTCTATCTATTAAAAGGTCTATTTGAACACCACGATGACAGGCAGATTCATCAGGCAAACACCTCCAAGCATACTCGTTTGTCAAAATACCGCTAATGCCCAGTTTTTTCTTAATCTGCTCCACATGCCAAAGACAAGTACGCTCAAAAGCCAGTCCGCACCAAGTGTTGTATTTAGGAGTTGCCAGCATAGTTTTCCAATAATTGTCACCTAAGTGAACTCCATGAATGTATTCATAGTAAAACATGGTGTAGTGGTCAATTAATTGGAATATTTCAGAGCGATTACGCATAATGCTATAACTACGGATAAAGCCGCACCATTCAAGGTCGTGGAGGATATCGGAAAAGGAGCCATTGTCTTCAAAACGCCCGGCAGTTAATAACTCTTGCCTTGTCATGCCTATTTTCTTTTTGGCAAGTAATTCAATCACTCGGATATATGGTTCAGGCTTTTTGAAAAGAGAAGCGTACAACATTTCAAATTCATCGTGTAGTTCACCTTCAGATGAAAATAAAAGTCGGTCAATTTCTCCGGTGATACTATTTCCTTTTTGTAATAGACTCCAGTAATATGGGATTCCACCAAACACCATATAGGCTTCAAGTAATTGTTTCCGGTTTAGTATCAGTCCTCTTGCTCGTGCCAGTTTTTCGCATAATCCTAACGAAAAAGGCTTAAGTGCAATGCGGTGGTTGAGTCTATTGTGTAATCCTCCCTTGTTTTTTATAATTTTTTTCACCATCCATGATGTGCTGCTTCCGCACACAATCATTACTATATCTTTTCGTGCAGATGCCCACCCGTTCCAAAAAGACTCCAACTCAGAGAGAAAACCGGAACGGGGTGCGTCCATCCAAGGCAATTCATCAAAAAAAATTACTTTTTTATCCGGTTTTCCGGAATTATCTTTTTTTTCAGGAAGATTGCTTATAAAACGCTTAAATTCATCAAAGGCCTCACCCCAATTTTCCAACGGAGCAACGTCTTTAAGTCCGTACTCTTTAAGAGTTCTTCGAAACTTTGCAAGTTGCTTTCTCGCTGTCAAATTAGCGGCACCGGTGTATTGAAAATCAAATTTATTATCAAACGTTTCTCTAATAAGAAACGTTTTGCCCACTCTTCTCCTTCCATATACCGCCACAAACTGCGAATACTCCTCTGAAAGTGTACTCAATAAAACCTCTTTTTCTTTTTCTCTTCCTATTAACATAGTATTTACACTTAGAATTATTTGCAAATATAGTAATTTTTGTGCGTAAATCAGCGGGAAGGGGCAAAAAAAATGAGTTCCAGCTGATTTACGCACATTTTTCAAAAAATTTATGTTAATTTTAAGCCATATTAACACTTAATGCAAGAAAAGAAATTCAATACTTCCACACCACAAGAAATATGCCTCTAATAGAGTGAAAGAATTATGTACTCAACTCTTTATTGTACGATTTTTGATATTATGCACCCTTGGAACAAACAAAGAAGCTTAGTGGCACGCAAAATTGGAAATAATCCTAATTATATCCCTTAATTTTTTGCCAAATAGTCTTGGTAGGCGAGGCGGATGCCGTCTTCAAGTTCGGTTTTGTATGTCCAACCCATTTTGGCAGCTTTGGAAACGTCCAGGAGTTTGCGTGGAGTGCCGTTTGGCTTAGTGGTATCCCAACGTATTTCGCCTGTGTAACCGACTATGCGTGCCACCATTTCAGATAGTTCTTTGATGGTGATTTCTTTGCCGGAACCGGCGTTTACGGTTTCATTGCCGGAATAGTTGTTCATGAGGAATACGCATAGGTCTGCCAGGTCGTCAACGTAAAGAAACTCTCGGAGCGGACTGCCGTCACCCCAACAGGTCACGCTTTCCACTTTTTCCGTTTTAGCCTTGTGAAAACGTGCTATCAGAGCAGGAAGAACGTGTGAACGGTGCGGGTCGTAGTTATCGTTAGGTCCATAGAGGTTTGTAGGCATCACGGAAATGTAGTCCGTGCCATATTGGCGATTCAGATATTCGCAGTATTTCAGTCCGGAGATTTTTGCCAGTGCGTATGCCTCGTTTGTCTGCTCAAGTGAAGACGTAAGGAGGCAAGATTCCGTCATTGGTTGTGGTGCGAGCCTGGGATAAATGCAAGAAGAACCGAGGAAAAGGAGTTTTTTGCACCCGTTTTGCCATGCTGCGTGGATTACGTTCATTTCCAGCGTCATATTCATATACATAAAGTCTGCGGGAGCGTCATTGTTAGCAGCTATTCCACCCACTTTAGCAGCTGCAAGAAATACGTATTCCGGTTTTTCCGCTTCAAAAAAAGCTTCCACATCGGCTTGACGAGTAAGGTCAAGTTCGGAGTGCGTTTTGGTGATTATATTATTGTAACCTTCTTTTTTGAGTTGTCGCACGATAGCGGAGCCAACCATACCTCTGTGACCCGCCACATATATTTTAGCTGTTTTCTCCATATTCTGATGCTTTTATAAAACAAGCGTGCCTGTTAAAGCACGCCTATATTTGAGTTAAATATTATTTCACAATTCCTTTTTCCAGATACTCTGCCAGATTTACCCTCACCGCTTCACCGGCACGCTCTACAGCCACCTTAGCCATATCAGAATCCACCATAAGTTTCACAAGTTTTTCAAATGGCGTTTTACTTGGATTCCAGCCCAGTTTGGCACGAGCTTTTGTAGGGTCACCCCAAAGGTTGACCACGTCCGTAGGACGATAGAAATCCGGTGACACTTCCACAAGAACTTTTCCCGTGGCGGCATCTATACCTTTTTCATTTTCGCCCTCACCTTCCCAACGAAGATTTATGCCAACATACTTGAAAGCGAGTTCCGCAAATTCACGTACAGAATGTTGCACACCCGTAGCAATCACAAAGTCTTCCGGCTTATCGTTTTGCAGAATGAGCCACATACATTCCACGTAGTCCTTAGCATAGCCCCAGTCGCGGAGCGAAGAAAGGTTTCCGAGGTAAAGTTTCTCCTGCTTACCTTGAGCAATACGAGCGGCGGCGAGAGTGATTTTACGTGTCACGAAAGTTTCGCCGCGACGTTCGGATTCATGATTGAAAAGGATACCCGAGCAGCAAAACATACCGTATGCCTCGCGGTATTCTTTCACAATCCAGTGGGCATAAAGTTTAGCCACAGCGTATGGTGAATACGGGTGGAAAGGAGTATTCTCATTTTGCGGCACTTCTTCCACCTTGCCGTAAAGCTCGGAAGTAGAAGCCTGATAGATGCGGCACGTTTTTTCCAAGCCGGCACGACGAACACCTTCAAGAATACGGAGAACGCCAACGGCATCAACGTTTGCAGTGTATTCCGGAGCATCAAACGACACTTGCACATGGCTCTGTGCCGCAAGGTTGTAAATTTCGTCAGGACGCACTTTGCACAGCACTTGAACGATAGACATTGAGTCCGTCATATCAAGGTAGTGGAGGTGAAAATTTTTGTGTCCCTCGATATGTGCTATTCTCTCACGGAAATCCACGGAAGAACGGCGAATGACACCATGAACATCGTAGCCTTTTTCAAGGAGAAATTCAGAGAGGTATGAGCCGTCCTGACCTGTAACGCCGGTGATAAGAGCCGTTTTCATTGTATTATAATACTATTTTTTGCCGTAGCTATATCCGTAACCGTAACCGTAACCGTAGCCATAGCCATAACCATAGCCGTAGCCTGCACGTCCGCTTGAAACGGAACCGTTAAGGACGATAGCCATGTGGTTAAATTTGGCATCATCATAGAATTTCTGCACTTCCGGCAATGATGCACGTTCAAAGAGTCCTACACGGATAACGAACAACGTCATATCCGTATATTGTGCAATAAGACCGGTATCTGCCACAATATCAATAGGCGGACAGTCAAGGATAACTACGTCGTATTCTTTCTTGAGCTCCTCTATAATTTCTTTAAGTTTCGGAGAATCCACAATTTCCGTTGGGTTTGGCGGCATGGGACCTGCAGGAATAAGCGAGAGGTTTGCAATGCCTTCAATATCTTTAATCAAGCATTTGGAGATGCTTGCTGAAGTTGTAAGGAGATTGCTTACACCGTCAGAAGCTGTATGTCCGAGTTTATCGGAAAGAGTGTGGCGACGCAAGTCCATATCCACAATAACTACTTTTTTGCCTTTGATGGCAAAAGCGGCAGCAATGTTGGAAGAAATAAATGTTTTTCCGGAGCCTGAGTGGAGCGAAGTCACCATCAAGACTTTTCCGTTTTCTTCCAAATTATAAGAAGAAATAAGTCTCGTGACATTTGAACGGACAACACGGAATGCTTCTCCAATGCCGTCTGTATAGCTTTCTTTGACCACAATGCTGAAGTCTTTTTTCTTCTTGAAGAGACTCAAAATGCTACCGATAGCGTTATGCGAAACACCGATAAGCGGAATCTGACCGCAATACGGCACTGTGAGATTTTCCAGGTCTTTTTTGCCTCGAACAGTAGTATTTGTTGTTTCACGGACAAACACCACTCCGAATGGAATAAGCACACCGAGCAAGAATGCAGCAATGAGGATATTCATTTTCTTAGGAGAAACCGGAGCGACAGAACCGCGAGCATAGCTGATAAGGCGTGAGTTGTATGGAGCAAAAGTTTGTCCAATTTCGTTTTCCTCACGTTTCTGGAGCAAGTAAAGATACAGTGCTTCTTTCACTTTCTGCTGGCGAGAAATGGAGAGGAGGTATTTTGATTGATCCGGATTTGCAGCAATCTTGGAATCAGCCTTAGCACGGCTTGACTGATAGCCGGCAATAGAGTTTTGCAATGCCACAATCTGGTTATCCACGGCTTCAAGAATGGTTTTTCTACCGCTTTCAATTTTGAAATCCAAATCTTTAACGAGAGGGTTGGATTCGGAAGAAACGGAAAGAAGACGCTGGCGTTCCACCAAAGCACTGTTGTACTCCACAATCTGAGATTCAATACTGCTGCTACCAATACCTGTGTTTACGGGGAGAACATCAAACTTGTGAGTATTGTTGTTCATATAGTCGCGGACGTATTTTGCCATTTGGAGTTGATTGTTCAGCGTAAGGATTTCATCGTCAGCCTTTGCGGAACGGTTCAAATAAATGGAAGAAACGGCTTGCTCATCCGGGAGAAGATTTTGAGACTTAAATGTAGAGATATCAGTATCCACGTCGCCGAGTTCCTGCTCAATCACCACGAGGCGTTCCTGGATAAAACGGGAAGTGGCTTTAGCAATCATATTTCTGGCATCCACCCAGCTGTTGTTGTATTCTTCAATAAGAGTGTTTATGATATCTTCCGCACGTTTTGCAGATGTATCTTGGTACGTAAGCAGAATAATGCAGGCATGTTCTTCAATCATCTCTGAAGTAAGTCCTGCAAGAATAGCATCAACTTTAGCCTCTACGGAGCAAGTGTTCACAAGCATCTTCATTTCCGCAGCGATATCGCCCTTGAAAGTGGCATTAGGACGCACTGTGATTTTACCCAGAGGAGTGGAAAGTGTGTCAACCTTATTTACGGTAAATTCCACTTTGTCACCGTATTCATATTCTTCACCTGCTATGTACTGCGTAAAGTCCGAGATGGTAGCCACATCGCTGCCTTCATCCTTGCGGACAATCATAGATGCACTTGAGTCTTCTTCCAACTCCAGGAATTCAATTTCAAGAGGCTGATTATCTCCGTAAAGCGTACCGTTTTTAAATGTGCCTATGTGTTCGTAATTTACGTTCAGTTTAAGTCTTTCCACCACCTTTTTCATAATTATAGGTGACTTGATGACAAAAACTTCATTGTAAACGTCGCTACTTGCAGTCACGATACCCATACTTGAAAACGCCATAGTGACATCGTTTCCAATCTGGTTTCCTTTCATATCGTCGTTTACGAGCAATTGTGCCGTACGCTCATAGATATTCGGAGACGAAAGAACAATATAAACACCTACAACCAAGCAGAAAAATACGGATACCAAAAACCAGTACCAGTTTTTTCTACACTCTTTGAGGAGGTCTTTTATAGTGATGTACTCTTCTTGCTGTTCGATATTTTGATTGTTGTTTGCTTGAGTTTCCATTTAAGACAAAGTATTAGAATTTATTTGAAAATAAGCACTGCGATAGAAGTCATCAAAGATGCTACAGACACCCAGAATGATGCTGAAAGCACAGTATTACCATTCACTATTGATGAGCGTTTTTTCATATCGTTTGGTTCCACATAAACCACGTCGTTTTGCTGAAGATAGTAAACCGGAGAATTCATAAGGCTTTCCGCATCCGTCAGGTCAACACGGAAAGCAGTAGGATTTCCGTCAATTTCACGCACTACAAGCACGTTTGTTCTTTTACCCTGAATTGTGAGGTCCCCTGCCAAACCGATAGCGTCAAGCAGGCTGAGACGGTCACGGTTAAAACCGATTCTACCGGGATTTTTCACTTCACCCATAATAGTAACAGCGGTGTTTGCATATTCCACAATCACTACGGCATCTTTCACAAGATTCTCATTCACAAGTCTTCCCTTAATGTATTCTGCAACTTCAGCACGAGTTTTTCCTGCCACTTGGAGAGTTCCGAGCACCGGGAAATCTATGCAACCGTTTTGATCCACAGTGTATTCGGAAACACCGTTACTGTTTGAGTTCAACTCCATTTTTATGTCGGCGGAAAGACGTCTTGAAGCAATAGGCAAGTTAAACATAGCAGCGAGCTGCGGCTCTCTGGAGTTTACTACAATACTCAACTTATCTTCCGGTTTAACTTTAATTGAAGGGAGTGAGGACAATTCAAAGTTTGTTTTATCCTCGAGATTCTGCATATAAGTGAGGTCTTTAGGAGTAGAGCAGCTACCCAAAAGGATTAATCCCACAAATATTGATAAGGCACTTTTAATCTTCATTTTCTATAATAAAGGGTTTAAACTTTTTTTTTAATCGTAAATCAGTCGTAAAGCTTGTTTGATTTAATTTGTTCTCTTTTTCTAATAAGGTGTGTTAATAATATATTTATAAGAGCATAACCTACCACATCCAGCAACACAAGCCAGGTCACGCCCAAGATTTTTGATAATCCGAGGTTAATCATAGTGAAAAGCACGGAAGAAACCACTATCAGCACCATAGCCTTTGTTTTTCGCAGACCTAAAGCCAGGAGTTTATGATGAATGTGGCATTTGTCCGGCAGGAACGGATTGCGATGCATACGCAGACGGTGGAGATATACGCGGAGCACGTCAAAGCAAGGCACAATAAGCGGAGTGAACGCCACTACAAGCGGATTCATACCGTTTTCCAGTCCTATTCCATTATGGCAAATGTGAATGGAGAGGATCGTCATCAGAAGCCCGATTGTCAATGCACCGGTATCGCCCATAAATATTTTTTCTTGCTTTTCCTCATGTCCGAAAACGTTGTAATAATAAAACGGAACGAGTGTGCCAAGTGTGGCAAATGCCACAAAACAGTAGAAATAATCTCCTGCCATAAACAAAACAATGCCGTAATATAGGCAAGCCACGGCACTCAGTCCGGAAGCCAAACCGTCTATTCCGTCAATAAGGTTTATAGCATTGGTGATATAAACCGCCACAAGCACTGTAAGCAACCAACCGAACGGTGCCCACATCTTGTCTATCAGCAAAAATCCCCAAAGGTTGTCAATGCTCAGCGATGCTACCACAAGGAAGAGTCCTGCCACTATCTGCACTACGAATTTGGCTCTGTAACGCACACCGATAAGGTCATCTGCCAAGCCTACAAGGAACATAAGCATAAGCGAGCAGGAAGCAAAAGAGATTTCCTTTGTGTGGCGGAAAAGGAGTGCAGACATTTCACTGTCGTAAAAAAGCATACCTATACCGGAAATGCAAGCAATAGCAAAGAAAATAGATGGCATAAATGCCATACCTCCAAGGCGAGGAATTGCACCATGGTGTATTTTTCTGGGATCAGGTTCGTCAAAAAGCTTTCGACGAAATGCAATAAGCAATATCTGAGGGATAATAATACCCGTCAGTGATAATGATATTACGAATACGGAAATTGATGATACTATCCAATAATCCATTAAAAATGCCTTTTTACTTCTTCTTTATATACGCTGTGCGTGTTCACACCAACGCCAATTTATAAATGTTTGCAAATTTAGGCATTTATTTTCAATTACACAAATATGCCGCTTCCATTTCATTACAATTTGTATATTTCAAAGATTATTTTTGTCTGCCGGAAATAGTTTCTCAAGTCAGAAATTACAAATATTTCTCTCAGAAAGCACAACTTTTTCCCATACCTTTTTCTCAAAAATACTCCTAAATTAACACTACTTTTTCTCATTTTTCCTTAAATTTCATCTCCATTTTTCTCAAATTTCAATGAAAAAAGTTGGAATTTTTCTCAAATTGTTTTATATTTCGCTGATAATTAGTAACTTTGCAAAAACATACAATCATGACATTTTTATATAGGAAATACTCAAAGAAATTAGAAGATTTTTTGGCTAACGAACCGAATAAAATTTTGCTCGTAAATGGAGCAAGACAAATAGGAAAGTCTTTTATAATTCGTCATGTAGGTCAGCAAAAATTCAAGAATTTCATAGAAATAAACCTTAAAGCGGACAAAGAAGGCAATCAAGTATTTGCAGGAGTAAAATCTACGGAAGATTTTTATCTGCAAATTGGAGCAAAGTATGGAAGCCGATTAGGCAATTTCAATGACACTCTGATTTATTTAGATGAGATACAAAGTTATCCCCATCTAATGACACTACTTAAGTTCTTAAACCAAGACAAGCAATACAGATACATTGCAAGCGGTTCCGAGCTGGGAGTTGCACTATCTCAAACACCATCCGTTCCATTGGGGAGTGTTGCTATAGATGAAATGTATCCACTTGATTTTGAAGAATTTTTATTAGCTTCCGGTTGTAGCCAAAATGTTATAGACGAAATTAAAACAGCCTACGATGAAAAAAGAGAGATTTCCGAATCTCTTCACAACCTTATGCTGCGACAATCCAAGCTATACCTCCTTGTAGGCGGTATGCCTGATGCGGTAAAAACTTTTATTGAAACCAGAAATATAGGTATTGTCAGGGACATACAGGAGTCCATATACAAACTATACAAAATAGACGCTTCGCAATACGACAACGAGAATAAGCTTGAAATCCGTAAGGTTTATGACCTTATACCATCAAATATGGAAAACAAAAAGAAAAGAGTAGTAATAAGCAAAATAAATGATGGTAAAAGGAATAAAACTTTTAATGAATACGCAGATGAATTTGAGTACCTTACAAACTCCGGTGTTGCTTTAGGCGTAAATGCTATAAGCAACCCCAAATTTCCGCTTTTAGAATCCGAACATAAAAACCTTATTAAACTATATTTGAATGATGTGGGACTACTCACATATATTCTTTATGGCAATAACATAAATGCAGTGCTAAACAATGTGGAAAGCATAAATTTGGGCTCCGTTTATGAGTCCGTAGTTGCACAAGAGCTTCATTCTCACGGTTTTTCATTAAAATATTACGATAATAAACAAAAAGGCGAAGTGGATTTTATCATAGATGACTATAAAAATCTCCGTGCTCTGCCAATAGAAGTAAAATCCGGAAAAGACTATATGACACACAGTGCACTAAATACTTTTTTATCCACTCCGGACTATAACATTTCATCTGCTATTGTTCTTAACAATAGTCGCAAAATCACCCGAAAAGGAGGCATCACTTATATGCCTATATATTATGTTTTGGCTATAGAAATGTATAAAGGCGAAGACTTGATTATCCCTTTATAAGAGCCTGTTCCATAACAAAATCAGACCTCCCGGATGCCCGGAAGGTCTGATTTTATTTGATACCGATGCTATCGCTCGGTGGTGTATTCATTATTTCACTATTACTTTTTTGTCGTTTACAATATAGATACCGGAAGTGAGAGGAACAAACTTAGTGCCTTCAACTTCTATGCGGTTCAGGCGGATACCTTGCAGATTAAATATTGCGAACGGCTGTTTGAAACTGCTTTCAATCATAATACCGCCTACGGTGCCATAAACCGAGAATGAACCGTCTTGTTCCAATTCTTCTACATCTACAGTACCTTCATTTCCATTGAATACTGCCAGATTGCGGATTTGAATTTCCTGGCTTACTTTATCGCCGATATCAATGCGGAGAACATCACCTGCAAATCCCCAGCCATATTGCTCACGAATATCAGCAAAATCCACAATCACTTTTTTCCACTCGCTTGAAGACGGCATCACACCCGAGAATTTCTTTGAACGAGCTGTTGATTCCGGACTGAGGAAGAAAAGTTCCAGCGGTTCAACGTCTGCTGTGGAAGTGTATTCGAAATAGAGTTTTGTAGCATCTGCATTGAGGTTCTTAGTCTGTGGATTAGTGCGGAAGAACGGGTCTGAACCGATAGTGTTCATGTACCAAGCATTGTAAGACATGCCCGCCCCGGCAAGGAGTTCCTCCGGTGTTTGTTCATATCTTGCATCACGGCTTATTGAAAGGTGGTTTGCCCCCACATAGTCAACAGTAAGGAATTCCGTAGAAGTGGATTCGCCCTTATTGATGCCGAGATTACGAATTTTGAGAGTCACACCTGAAGCAGTGCCCGGGTCAAGGCGAATATAGTCGCCTTCAAATCCCCAACCGTGAGTTTTGCGGAACTGTGAAAGATCTACTGTCACTTTCTTCCAAGTGCTTGAAGCAGCAAGGTCGCCAAAACTTATGCTTCGTGCTTCAGCTGCGTAATCCACGAAATATGCTTTGAAGTCTGATATATTTGCAGAAGACTGATATTCAAACATAAGGGTATTTGCATCTTCGTCAAGAGTGGATTTCAGTTTGGAAGTATAGAAGAACGGGTCGCCTCCTGTGGAAGTAACAATTGTGGCAACGCCTGTAGCGGCATCGTTAGTAACAGAACACTGGTTTGCTCCGGCATCCGTAGCAGACATTTTGTCATACGCCATGCAAAGTCCGCTTGTCATACACAAATGGCGGATTTTTATTGTCACGCCTGAATTTGAGCCGAAATCAATACGCAGATTAGTATCTTTAGCACCCCAACCATACTGTTTTCGGAGCGGAGTGATATCTATTGTAGCACGTTTCCACTCTGAAGAAGCTGCCAGCGGAGATTTCAAGCTACGGTCTTCATAGAAAAGTCCGTTTGTAGAAATAAACACTTGTAAATCAAAGTCTTTAGTTGCTTGATACTCGAAAGTGAGAATATTTGAGTTATCGGAGATGTCAACGGAGTTAGCCTTTGTTTGCATATTCGGGTCACCATTTGTAGTTTCAATGGTGTAATACTGATAGTTGCCATCGTAAGAGCAGTTAAGACCGGATTTTTCACTTTGGTTAAACTCAAGTCGATAACTGCTGTCACCTGTTGCTGAAACGCTTTGGTGAATTTGTTCCCAGTTGCTAATACCTATAACAGAGAGATACTGATTGAAAACAGCATCTTCATTTGAAGTACCTGCAGCTTGCCAAACGTACCAAGCCGGTTTTTTAGTTCCGTTTTCATACCTCAGACCTAATTTAAGTCCACCTTCACCAGAGTCATCACGCCAGTTGTGCCACAAAGCGGCATCAACACCGGCATTTCTCATAATCTTTTTCCATGCCCAAGCAGCACCTGCAGCTTGAATATTTAGGTAATAAGAACTATTATCCATAGCATTAACACCATTCTCAGAGAAGAAAAGAATACGTTTTTCCAACCCTTTATAGTAGTGTTCGCGGTGGAGCATCCAGTCTGAAATAACCTCAATATTCTTGAACGTACAGAATCCGGAACCTTCAGAGTATGTTGCTTCCGTGTCTGCACTCCAGAACGCAGGCTTATAAAAGTCTTGCGGATAAACGTGAGCGGCAACACCCCAGCGGTAATCACCTTCCCGTGCACTATATACGAGCAAATTGTCCAGCATATTCTTTGCAGCGAATCCTGCATCACCCGTATCGGTGTGGCGAGTATTCCAACTTGAAGTAAAAGAGCCGAGGACGTAAGCATTAGGGTCGTATTGGCGAACGATATTAGACACAAGACGCATAGATTTTTCGTATGTGTCCACATATCTCATTTGCGGCTGTGTACCCATGTTTGTCCACACCAGGTTTTGGTCCACTTCGTTGTGCATAATCCAGTGGTGGATACGTCCGTTGCCTTTTTGTGAGTAACGACTTGCAAGGAAATCGACGGTGGCGGCATAAGCCTCCGTACCATAGATATTTGTCACATCAGGCATAGAGAATTTACCTTTGCTGGTGTATTCCGGGTGACTGAGTGCTGAGGCATATTCCTGTTCACCGCCATTTGGGTGAACAAGAAGAATTGCAGCAACCACAACTCCTCTATCCTCGCATTTTTTAAGCACATCATCCATACTTGCAAGTGTCGAGCCGTTTATATAGTATGTTTTTCCGCCATAGACGTGCTTCACATCAGATTCCGAACCGGTGCAACCTATTACAGTGTTAAGCATAATATTATAGGTAACCCAACTGAGTCCAAGTTCATCAAGTTCAGACATATAATCGCTGGCCGGCATGCCAAGTCCTTTCTTTGTTTTGAGCACACCGGGTTCCGCATGGCGGATTGCATAAACTTCGTCGGCATAGTGGGCATGAGAGAGCAGCTTTGCATCACTGCTTATGATAGCCCACTTGCTGAGCAGACGGTCGTATTGGTATCCTGCAATATTTGAATACCTATCCACAGTCACCTCAAAATCGCCTGAGGGAAGAGCACCGAGGTCCTCATAGTCTGTCATTTCAAAGGTATTTCCGTAAGCAGTCACACCTGCAAGGTGGCAATTTGGTGCAGTGGTAGTACCTTGGATAATTACCTTATCCTGAGTCACTTCCACATTTGTCACTTTTGCCGCATAGTCTGCTGCAAGGTAATTTTCAATGGCACGAGCTTGACTATTCTTTGTTGCATCGCTCACTGCCACATGTCCGAAGATACCAAGATTTTTAATTTTGATAGTAACACCGCTCTTATTACCAAAGTCCATGCGAAGTTTGCTGCCTGTGCCGCCCCAACTATGTTGGCTGCGATAAGTGGCAAGATTTATGGAAACGAATTTCCATTCAGAAGTTTTGGGCATAACTCCCGTAAATATAGCGGAACGAGATTCGCTTTCAGGATCACGGAAAAAGAGTTGCAATTCATTAACGTCTTCAGAAGCTTGGTAATAAAACTCAAGGCGTACATCTTTAAAGTGCATATCGCCTGTTGCAAGAGTTGTGATATGCGGGTCTGTACCCGTAGTTACAATCTCTGCATATTCAGAGTTTGAGCCATACGTCATATCCACTTTTGTGGAGGAGTCAAGCGTAAGCCATGTGTTTGCAGACGAGAGCATAGGCATAGCTGTCGCTGCAATCAGCAAAAAAGATTTAAGTGGGTTCATTTGAATTTGAATTTGAATTAGTATTTATGTATATTATTTTCAGGTAAAAATCTTTGCAAATTTACGCATAATTATTCAAATCCCTAAATTTTTACTAACAAATAAAAATTTTTGGTCATATTTTGCTTATCTTTGCAGAAAATAAAAGACAAACATAAATATGAAATTTATATCATGGAATGTAAACGGGCTACGTGCTTGTGTAACAAAAGGATTTGAAGAAATATTCAAGAATCTTGATGCCGACTTTTTCTGTCTGCAAGAGACAAAAATGCAACACGGACAGCTTGATTTGCAATTTGACGGATACGAATCATACTGGAATTACGCTGAAAAGAAGGGATATTCCGGCACAGCCATATACACCAAGCACAAACCGCTTTCCGTCTCATACGGCATTGGCATAGAAGAACACGACACGGAAGGACGCGTAATTACACTGGAATATGAAAATTTCTACATGGTAACCGTCTATACTCCAAATGCCCAGGACGAACTAAAACGACTTGACTACCGTATGGAGTGGGAAGATGCTTTCCGCGATTATCTCGTAAATTTAGATAAGAAAAAGCCGGTGGTGGTATGCGGCGATATGAACGTGGCACACAAGGAGATAGACCTTAAAAATCCCAAAACAAACCGCCGAAATCCGGGTTTTACGGACGAAGAACGCGGTAAATTCACAGCACTGCTTGAATCCGGCTTTACTGATACATTCCGCCACTTTTTCCCCGATGCCGAGGGTATTTATTCATGGTGGAGCTATCGTTTCCAGGCTCGCAGTAAAAACGTAGGGTGGCGTATTGACTATTTTCTGTCTTCCTCAAGACTGGACAGCAAACTCGTAAGTGCCGCAATCCATACGGACATTCTTGGCTCCGACCATTGTCCGGTGGAAGTTGTAATTGACCTGTAATCAGACTATTATTACGCAAGTCTTGTTGTAGCAAGCGACAAGACACTGATTTTGCACATCGGTGCCACTGCATCTATAGCCTCGCAGCAGTGAATCACCGTAGCACCGGTGGTGATGACATCATCTATCACAAGCACGTGTTTTCCATCTAATTCCTCCGGACTCACCACTTCAAAAATGCCTTCAGCATTCAGCCACCTGCCGTAAGAATCTTTGCGAGTCTGCGTGGAGTGCGACTTTTGTGCCACAAGATTGCTGCAAATAGGAATACCTGTAACCCGGCTTATACCTTCAGCAATTATTCTGCTCTGATTATAGCCTCGGCGAATCTCCTTCCACCAGTGCATAGGCACGGGAAGGAGCAAGTCTATATCGTCAAAGAAGCCGCTTGACTTTATTTCCTCCGCAAACATTGCAGCCAACTCTTCGCCTATCTGCTTCTGATGATTGTACTTGAGTTTATGAATAAGCTTGGAATATGGGTCTTCACGGACGTAATAATACATTGACGCCGCCTTATAAATCCGTGCATGGCAAACAAGTCGGTTCAGCAAATCATTATCAGCAGAGAGGTGAAAATTTGTGCGACTCATTTTCATATTGCAGTGACTGCAAAGCACTTTTTCACCCTCTACAAGGCTCTTGCCGCAAATTTCGCATACTTCCGGAAAAAACATTCCGGCAAGCGAAGATAACCACTCCTTAATCGCCGTTTTCACTTTCTGCAAGCACTTGTTTAACCACTTTTACCGCCAAATCCGTTTCAAAACCGCGAGCCACGGCAGCACGGAAAAGTTTCTGCTGCAGTTCTCGTGGTGTTTCTGCCTTTATAGTGCGGAGTTTTGTCTCTAAAAAATGGACTAAAACAGACTTATATTCCTCTGCATCAATGCATTTCAAAGCTTCATCAATAATAGGCTTTTTAATGCGTTTCTCATACAATCCGTTGACAATTTTTCGTTTGCCCCAACCGCAAAACCTGTATTTATCTCGAATATACGACTCCGCAAAACGAGTATCATCAAGAAACTTGTTTTTGAAAAGGTGAAAGAGTATTACGATAGAATCTTCTTTGCCAATACCCCACTGTTTGAGTTTGGTTTGAATCTCAAAAATGGCATATTCTGTTTTAGCACACAGCTTTTCAGCTTTCTCCAGTGCTTGTTCGGGTGATAGAGGTTGTTTTGTCATGGGTGTATAGCTTTTAAGAATCGGATTTTCCCGAACATATCTCGGACAAGGGTCACATTCCCCCACCCCGCTTTTTCCACAGTTTCTTTCAGTTTTTCTGCGAAGAGCGGATTTATTTCAAAGTACAATCTGCCGCCTGTTTTACCGTTTTTTATTCCGTAATCAGCAATTGCAGTATAGTATTCCAGAGGATTTGAATCCGATACAAAAAGTGCGGTATGCGGCTCATAATCAAGTACATTCCGCTCCATAGTTTTTGTTTCAGACAAGGCAATATATGGTGGGTTGCTCACAATGATATCGAATTTTTCCTCCGCATCAGGATATTTGAAGAAGTCTGCACAAACAAAATCCACGTTCGCTCGGAGTTTTACAGCATTTTTGCGAGCCACATCAATAGCTCCGGCAGAGATGTCTATGCCCGTAACATGTGGAAATTTCAGATTTCGGGCAAGAGAAACGGCTATGCAACCGGAGCCTGTGCCTATATCCAGCACATTGAGGTCTTTCTCATCGCTGTTTTCCTCCACAATGATATCCACAAGCTGTGCCGTTTCTTGTCGCGGGATAAGGGTGTCGCGAGTAACGTCAAAGACCATTCCGTAAAAATGTGCCGTGCCAAAGATGTATTGAATCGGTTCATCGTCTTCCACTATTCGCTTGAGCACGTTTTCCGTCTTTTCCACAATAAAATCCGACACCTCACTGTCTCCTTTTACGAGGATATCGGTCATATTCCACCCTTTCAGGTTCTCAAAAATTATGAGAGCCATTTCTTTTGCCTCGCCTGCACCTACTTTTGGTGCAAGTTTGGCGGTGATTTTGTGGTAAAGTGCTTTTACGGTGTTCATTATTTATGTTACCACCCAAAGCCAAAATCTATACAATTTAGGCTTTGGGTGTATTGGAGTTTTTCGCTTTCCCCGGGTAGCTTCAGCGGCTTCGCCTCTTCGCAACCCGGGGTTAACCGATTACCGCAAACCCTCCGGGCTTGCATCTTAACGTAAACTAAAATTATTTTTCTAAAGAATAGATATCCACGAGTTTAATACCGAAGATAAGGTGAGAATACGGCTTGATAGTACCTGCGGCATATTGTCCGTAACCCACATTGTACGGCACTATAACTTCCACAGAATCACCCACATGCATGTATTGCAACGCGATTCTCCAGCCTTCCACCACATTTGCCAGTTTTGTGCGGAAAATACTGTCTGCCGGCTCCGTGCGGAGGTATGAAGAGTCAAACGGCTCATTATCATACGTGCGACCGTGATATTTCACATCTACAGTGCTGGAAGCGAGTGGCGAGAGATTGTTTTTAGTAAGTTCTCTATCGCTTAAAAAGCGAATTAAAACAAATGCACCGCTATTCCAGTCCGGAACAATACGAGTATAGTACGCTTTGCCCGGAATTTCCTCTCGTGCCGACTGCTCTATAAGCCATTCATCGTTTGCTTCACGCCATTCACGGTACTTTTCCCATGTGGTTTCCTCGTCATCGGAGCAAGAGAAAAAAGCCGTGGTAAGCGGGAGCAAAAGCAGAAATAAAAGTAACTTCTTCATTGCTTAAAATTCTACTTTTGGAGCACTTGCAGCACCTTCTTCAGCTTCAAAAGCTACTTTTGTGTCAAAACCGAACATTGAGGCGAAGATAGATGCAGGGAAACGACGAACTTTAAGGTTGTATTCCTTAACGGCTTCGTTGTAACGCATACGCTCTGTAGCAATACGGTTTTCAGTGCCTTCAAGCTGAGTCATAAGGTCACGGAAGTTTTCATTTGCTTTGAGATCCGGGTATGCTTCATGAACAGCGTTGACATACACGGAGAGTGCACTTTGGAGTTGACGCTGTGCAGTCTGGAACTGTTTCATGGATTCTTCAGAGCCGTTTGCCTGTTCTGCATCCGAACCTTGAGCACCATTGTAGGCATCCTGGAGACCAGCACGTGCTTTTGTGAGAGCCTCAAGTGTTTCACTTTCGTGTGAAGCATAGCCCTTAACGGTATTAACGAGGTTTGGAATAAGATCCATACGACGTTGATACTGTGACTCTACATTAGCCCAAGTATTGTTTAATTCCTCTTCAGCTGTCACAAGTCCGTTGTAAGAAGAGCATCCTTGGAAACCAAGAAAAGCTACTAAAATGACTATGACAATGAGGATAATAGATGATTTTTTCATAAAAATATTGGTATTTTATTTGGAGTGAGAATTATCCGAGTTTACGGAGAAGAGAATTAATGGAAACATTGTCGTGAATAAGTTTGTGGAGATCCGCAATTTTCACGCGTGTTTGCTGCATAGAGTCTCTTTCGCGGAGTGTAACAGTCTCATCTTCAAGTGTCTGGTGATCCACCGTGATGCAGTAAGGAGTACCGATAGCATCTTGGCGACGGTAACGCTTTCCGATAGAGTCTTTTTCGTCGTAGTGAGTAGCGAAATCAAACTTGAGGTCGTTCACAATCTCACGAGCTTTTTCCGGAAGTCCGTCTTTCTTCACGAGTGGCATAACGGCACATTTCACAGGAGCCAAAGCTGCCGGCAAGTGAAGCACTACGCGGCTGTCGCCACCTTCAAGCGGCTGTTCTTCGTAGCTTGAACAGAGTACGGAGAGGAACATACGATCCACACCGATAGATGTTTCAATAACGAACGGAGTATAGCTTTCGTTGAGTTCAGGATCAAAGTATTGGATTTTCTTGCCGGAGAATTTTTCGTGCTGTGAAAGGTCAAAGTTTGTACGAGAGTGAATACCTTCCACTTCCTTGAATCCGAACGGCATTTCAAACTCGATATCAGTAGCGGCATTTGCGTAGTGAGCGAGTTTTTCGTGGTCGTGGTAGCGATATTTTTCGTCACCAAGTCCGAGTGCTTTGTGCCATTTGAGGCGTGTTTCTTTCCAAGCAGCGAACCACTTGAGTTCTTCACCCGGGCGAACAAAGAATTGCATTTCCATTTGTTCGAATTCACGCATACGGAAAATAAACTGGCGTGCCACAATTTCATTACGGAAAGCTTTACCGATTTGTGCGATACCGAACGGGATACGCATACGTCCTGTTTTCTGCACGTTCAGGTAGTTTACGAAAATACCCTGAGCCGTTTCCGGACGGAGATATACGTTCATAGCACCGTCTGAAGTAGAACCCATCTCCGTTTTGAACATGAGGTTAAACTGGCGAACGTCTGTCCAGTTGCGAGTACCGCTGATAGGACAAACAATTTCCTCGTCGATAATAATCTGTTTGAGTTCCACGAGGTCGTTTGCATTCATAGCGTCTGAGAAACGCTGGTGCAATTCGTCACGGTGTTTTTTGTGTTCTACTACTCGAGGATTTGTTTCGCGGAAAAGAGCCTCGTCAAAAGAATCGCCAAAGCGTTTTTTAGCCTTAGCCACTTCTTTTTCTATTTTTTCGTCAATCTTAGCGATAGCGTCTTCAATGAGAACGTCTGCACGATAACGCTTTTTGGAGTCTTTGTTGTCAATAAGTGGGTCATTAAAAGCATCTACGTGTCCGGAAGCTTTCCAGATTGTAGGGTGCATGAAAATAGCGGAGTCAATACCCACGATATTTTCGTGGAGGAGCGTCATTGCGTCCCACCAGTATCTTTTAATATTGTTTTTGAGTTCAACACCGTTTTGACCATAGTCGTAAACTGCTGCCAACCCGTCGTAAATTTCACTTGATGGAAAGACAAAACCGTATTCCTTGGCGTGTGAAACGATTTTCTTAAAAACATCTTCTTGTTGTGCCATTGTAATAAGCTAAATGGATAAATTTATTAGTAATTATATATTAATGAGTTTGCAAAGTTATAAACTTTCAATGACTTATCAGTAAAAACGGCTTTACTTTTTTGTTTCTTTCACATTTTAAGGCTCTAAACCGGAATTTTTATGCATAATTTATGATGCAAACCCACTCCGATGTTAGGTGCGTGAGCATCTTCCGGAAAAAATATTGCCGCTTGGTGACGTGTGGTTTTGAAAATCATCTGAGCAGCATCACCGTAAAATTCAATATCGCGTTCTTTGTCATAGTCCTGAATTTTGTTTTTCAGGTCTTTGACGTCGGACCAGCCGATGTATTCATCTTCCGAGAGCGGAATATGAATGTCAATAAACTTGCGGTGAGCCTCCAGCATTTTCTTTTCTGCCGGCATCATCGCCACTTCTTCCCGGTTGACTTTCACCTTGCCGTCACAAATCATCACGGAGCCTTTTTCAAAATGCTCGTCAATGTGTTCGGCAGCCCAAGTCAGTGCTTCATAAATAAACGGATTAAGATTGCGTAGTCTTTCTCTATCCTTTAAGTTTAACAGTATCATAAATTATTTGTTTTGGTTAATCTCTATTCCGTGCCATATTTATATATGTAGCAAGTTTTTCATTCGCTTTATGTCCGAGTTCTTACTTCTTTGGAGGCTTAATCCTGGGCATAAAGGGAAGGATGTCTCTTTCCGCTTGCTCTATACGCTTGTTTCTCCAGCATTTACGGCACACGGCGATATACTTGTCATCACCACCGATTTCCACTTGTGCGCCTTCTTCCACAAAGTCACCGTTTGCATCTATTCTGGCATTGATGATAGTCTTGTTTCCGCATGTACAGGTAGATTTTATTTCATCTATCGTATCTGCAATCTCAAACAGACGACGTGAGCCTTCAAAAAGATGTGATTTGAAGTCTGTACGCAGTCCGTAGCATATCACATTGCTACCAAAGTCGTCAACAATCATGGAGAGTTGATCCACTTGCTGCTCCGTGAGGAACTGTGCTTCATCTACCAGGTACCAATCCACAATTTTCTGTTCTTTCTCATAGAGTTCCACAGCAAAATTGTATAAATCCGTATCATGGTAAATCCACTGACATTCGCGTTCAATACCAATCCTTGAACGAATCACGTTTTTATTTTCACGGGTGTCGATAACAGGCTTCATACAGACATACGACATGTTGCGTTCTTCAAAGTTGTATGCCATGGTAAGCAGCAACGCCGTCTTTGCAGAACCCATAGTACCGTATCTGAAATATAATTTTCCTTTGCGGCTCATATATAATGGTTGTTGGTTTATATTCTATTCAAAAATTTTCCTCAAAGGTACATATTTTATTTTCTATTTGCAAAAATAGTTTTCAACACTCAAAAAGAATTATTACCTTTGTAGAAAATACGGACAAACCGGAATTATTACCTTTGCAAAAAATAACAACTTAAACATAAAAGACTTATGATGATTCAAAGAATGCAATCCGTCTATCTCCTTGTCGCAGCCGCTCTTATGGGTTGGTTTTGCTTCACGAACCTTGGTAGCATAGGCGAAGACACCGTTATCACAGTTCAAAGCAACACTATTCTCTGGATTGTTTCAATCCTCACTGCTGTGATTTATTTCCTGGCTATTTTCCTTTTCAAAAACCCTAAAAAGCAAAAATCCGCCATTTATGCAGCAATAATTGTCACTATCGGTGTCATTGCCACCTCTGCAATAATCATTTTCGGTGGTGAAGAAAGCATTTCACCGGACAGCAACGCTATTGCTCCCGCTCTTGCTCTCTTTGGTGCTATCCGTGCCATTCAGGGAATTAACAAAGATGTGAAAACGCTCCGCGATGCGGAAAGAATCCGATAAAAATTCCTTTTCGCCTCCAAATACAATAATGTAAGATATATTTTCAAGAATTTTATAAATATATCTGCACATTCAAAATAATATTAGTAACTTTGCACTCAGAATACAAACCTTAAAAATCATCGAAAAATGAGATTAATTATTGAGCCTGATTACGAAAACGTATCTCGTTGGGCTGCAAACTATGTAGCAGCACGTATTAATGAATCAAACGCAACACCGGAACATCCTTTCGTACTCGGCTGTCCCACAGGAAGTTCTCCTTTAGGAATGTACAAAGAACTTATCCGCCTCAACAAAGCAGGCAAAGTTTCTTTCAAAAACGTAGTCACTTTTAACATGGACGAATACTGCGGTATTCCAAGAGACCACGAACAAAGCTACTACACTTTTATGTGGACTAACTTCTTCAATCAAATTGACATCTTGCCTGAAAACGTAAACATCCTCAATGGCAATGCCGAAGATCCTCTTGAAGAATGTCGCAAGTATGAGGAAAAAATCGCTTCTTACGGCGGTATTGACCTCTTCCTCGGTGGTGTTGGACCGGACGGACACATTGCTTTCAACGAACCGGGTTCTTCACTGAATTCCAAAACTCGTATGAAAACTCTTACACAGGACACTATCATTGCAAACTCTCGTTTCTTTGGCGGTGACGTGAACCTTGTGCCTAAAACAGCTCTCACTGTTGGTGTAGGTACTATTATGGCAGCAAAGAGCGTTCTCCTTATCGTAAACGGCTACAACAAAGCTCGTGCACTTCAGCATGGCGTAGAAGGCGGTATCTCACAAATGTGGACTATCTCCGCTCTCCAGCTTCACCCAAAAGCTCTCATCGTTGCAGACGAAAACGCTTGCATGGAACTCAAAGTTGCCACTTACAAATACTTCAAAGATATTGAAAGTGCTAACCTTTGCCCTGATTCTCAACTCTAAAAAACAAGAGAGCTAAAATAGCTAATTTAGCTAAGATAGCAACAATAGCTATAATAGCTAAAAAAACTAAAAAGAGAGGCAGCTCCACCACGGAGCACCTCTCTTTACTTTATTTAATAAACCCACTTTAAAACTATCTAATTCTTTTGCTATAAAACCAATCTAATTATGATTCAAACCATTATTCAACTTCAAAAATGCTAATAGCATAGCCACCACCCGGAGCAGCTGTAAATTTGAGGGTAGATTTGGATGTAACTTTAATCTTACGAATAACGTATGATTGCGGATTCGTCTGATAGTGAGCATCTTTACCGTCCTCATATATTGTTGCTTCGTATTTCTTATCCGGGTCAAGAAAATCAAATTTCAGTTTGGATTCGTGTCCGCAAGCAGCTGCAGTGCAACCCACAAACCAGTTTTCCGTACCTTTTGCCTTTCTTGCCACAACTATGTATCTTGCCGGCTCGGCTTCAAGGTATATACTCTTGTCCCAGTCCAGCGCCACATCTTTTATAAATTGGAACGCATCCGGGAATTGCTCATAGTGTTCCGGATAGTCTGCCGCCATCTGCAGAGGGCTGTACATTGTTACATATAGAGCCAACTGCCTTGCCAGCGTGCTATTTACGTGTCCTGCACTTGAAGGATTAAACTTGCGTATATCCATCTCGAAAATGCCCGGAGTATAATCCATCGGACCGCCTTGCAGACGTGTAAACGGAAGGATTGTGGTGTGATTAGGATTATTTCCCACAAACGCCTCAAATTCCGTACCGCGAGCGGATTCGTTGCCTATAAGGTTCGGGTACGTTCTGCAAAGTCCAGTAGGGTGTACAGCTTCGTGTCCGTTAACCATTATGTGATGCTTTGCAGCCTGACGAACAGCGTAAAGATAGTGATTCACAAGCCACTGACCGTAGTGATGCTCACCACGCGGAATGATATTACCAACATAACCGCTTTTCACTGCATTGTAACCATACTTATCCATAAGGCAATACGCTTCCTCCATGTGACGTTCGTAATTTCTTATAGATGAAGATGTTTCGTGGTGCATCATCAGTCGCAGTCCCTTGGAGTGTGCATAATCGTTAAGCATTTTGATGTCAAAATCCGGGTAAGGCGTCATGAAATCAAAAACATAATCCTTGGAGTGACCAACCCAGTCTTCCCATCCAATATTCCAACCTTCCACCAGCACTTGGTCAAAACCGTGTTTTGCAGCGAAATCAATGTACCGCTTCACATTTTCATTGTTTGCAGGATGATTTCCGTGCGGCTTAACCTTAGTATAATCCGTCACGCCAAGACGCACGGCAGGAAGCTCGGAAGTATAGCTCCACTGTTTGCCGCCTGCTATCATTTCCCACCAAACGCCAACGTATTTCACGGGTTTTATCCACGACGTATCTTCGTAGGCACACGGCTCGTTGAGGTTCAAGATAAGGTTTGAAGCAAGAATATCACGTGCATCATCGCTCACAATAATTGTTCTCCACGGCGTGCTGCAAGGAGTTTGCATATAAGCCATATTTCCCTGTGCATCAGGAGTTAAGTGTGATGTAAAAATCATATTTTTATCATCAAGGATAAGGTGCATACAGGAATAATCAATGAGTGCAGCCTCGTGTATATTGATATAAAGTCCTTCCGCAGTTTTCATTTGGAGCGATGTTTGTACACCGGTCTGCGAAAACACTGTCTGTGAAGCATTTGGGTAAATCACACCGGAAAGAATAGAACGGATTTCAGAAAGTTTGGACTCTTGATACTCATATTCTTGTGTATCATAGTCACCGGGAATCCACCATGCCGTGTGGTCACCGCTCATGGCAAACTGCGTTTTCTCCTCTTTCACAACGAAATATGGCAAATTATTTTGCTGTGGAAATTCATATCTGAAGCCCACACCATCGTCATAGACTCTGAAACGCAGATTCATAAATCTGCCATATTCAGGTTGTTCCATTTCCACAAAAAGTTCGTTGTAATGATTGCGAATGTCTCGGTTTTCTCCCCAAACAGGTTGCCAAACCTCATCAAAATCGGAGGTTGTGACATTAAGAATCTTGAATTGGTTAACGAGGGAGTTTGTTTCATTCAGTTCAATTCCGAGTGAACTCGGATTTATCACAGGAAGACTTTTATAAGTTATTGAATAAATTGGAACGCCGTTTTCATTTATATCAAAAGTCAAGCATACATTAGAGTCCGGCGATGTAATGGTATGGGCAAATGCGGATATTTGCAGCCCGAAAAACAAATTTGCTAATAATACCTTTATCTTCATGGTTATGTCTATTAAGTTTACATTGCAAAATTAGTAACAAATAGGTCGGAATAAAAGAGTGAGTTGAAAATATGTAGTGATTTTGCTATATTATAAAAATGCAAATGCTTGAAATAGCATTATTTAGCATATTTCAAGCATTAAAAAATATGTAGCTGAAAAATAGAACTTTTTGTTCTAATCAAGCTGAGAAAGTATATGTTCAAGCTCTGTTGAGGAGAGTTTTATGGAGAGTTTTCCACGGCTTGCAACGGAAACATTTCCCGTTTCTTCACTCACCACAATCGCCACAGCATCCGTTTCCTGTGCAATACCCAAAGCGGAGCGGTGACGCAGACCAAGCGAGCGAGGGATATTCGTGTCGTGGCTCACAGGGAGAATACATCCGGCAGACTTGATTCTATTGCCTGCAATGATGAGAGCACCATCGTGAAGCGGTGAGTTTTTGAAGAAAATATTTTCAATAAGGCGTGAATTGATGTTGGCATCTATGATATCCCCCGTTTTTTCAAAGTTTTCCAGGTTTATTTCACGCTGCACCACAATCAGTGCACCTGTTTTGCTGCGTGCAAGGTTCATACAGGCATAAACAACCGGCATTACCCACTTTTTGGAGTCATCTTCCTCACCGGAATGTTTATGCTTGAAGATTTTTCGCAGAAAATTCCACCGTCTGTGAGAGCCTATCGCCACAAGGAAACGCTTTATCTGCTCCTGAAAAAGAATGACAAGAATGAGCAAACCTATACTCATAAACTTATCTAAAATGCTGCCTATCAGTCGCATTTCAAGTATTTCCGATGTCAGCACCCATACAACTATGAATGACAACACACCCACGAAAATGTTCATCGTGCCGGACTCTTTCATTATCCTGTAAAGATAAAAAAGAAGAGTGGCTACGAGAAGTATGTCTATAATGTCTTTTATTCCTATGCCGTACATATTATACAAGTTTCATCATTTTTGAATAGAGTTTTACCGCCTCTACCGCTTCTTTTACGTCGTGGACACGGAGAATTGCCGCACCACGTTCCAACGCAAGAGTATTTATCACCGTTGTGCCGTTCAGAGCCTCCTCTGACGTTATTCCCAAATACCTCGTAATCATAGACTTACGAGACACTCCTACCAGTATTGGACATTCAAGACTGAGGAAAGCCTCCATTTCTGCAAGAAGCTCGTAGTTTTGGTCAAGCGTTTTAGCGAAGCCGAATCCTGGGTCAATAATTATGTCGTTCACGCCAAGGAGTGCCAGGCGATTTACTTTTTCCGCCAAATCACGGAGAACATTTGCAGTTACGCCCTCGCTGCCATAATCCGTGAGGCTCTGCATTGTGGCAGGCGTGCCCCTCATGTGCATGAGAATATACGGCACTTTCAGTTCCGCCACCGTGGCAAACATTTCAGCATCCAAATCACCTCCGGAAATATCGTTTATGATATCCACGGAAAGATTTTTCACAGCCTCTCGTGCCACATTTGCACGGAAAGTATCAATGGAAACAGGTATTTCCGGTGCAATTTTGCGAATCTGCTCCATACCGGTTTCTATTCGCCGCAATTCTTCTTCCGGACTTACTTCATCAGCACCGGGACGCGAAGAATAAGCACCGATATCAATAAAATCCGCACCTTCTGCCACAAGTTTTTCCACTCTTGCTCGCACTTGGTCCGCAAGAAAAGTCCGTGAACCACCGTAAAAAGAATCCGGCGTCACATTCACTATTCCCATTACCGCAGGCTTGGTATATTCCACAAGCCTACCTGACACATTAAGAGAAAAAGGTACAAATTTCATATCGTCCGCATTATTTTTACAAAGGTAGTCATTTGCTTTTAGATTTTCCATTTTTATTGCGATTTTTTGCAGAAAATTGAGTAATTTTGCCATTCAAAATTCTGAGACCTCAATTTTAACTTTCTTTATGAAACAGGCTCTAAGCACAATGATAGATGATAAATATAATACCACAAACAGTGTTCACGACGAATGGGACAAAACACATTTGTGGCACCCATATACCTCAACTATAAATCCTCTGCCTACATATAAGGTAAGTCACGCAAAAGGCGTGCATATTTACCTGGCAGACGGCACGGATCTGATAGACGGAATGTCGTCTTGGTGGGCAGTGATTCACGGTTACAACAACCCGAGAATAAATGCCGCCGTTACACGTCAGATTGAAAAAATGTCACATGTGATGTTTGGCGGTTTTACCCACGAGCCGGCTATAGAACTGGGAAAACTTCTCCTGCAAATGGCACCGCCTTCAATGCACAATATTTTTTATGCAGACAGCGGTTCCGTGGCAATAGAAGTGGCTATGAAAATGGCTGTACAAGCTGCAGTTTCCAAAAGTGGAAGTCACAAGAAAACAAATTTTGTCACTATCCGCTCCGGCTATCACGGTGACACCTGGAATGCTATGAGCGTCTGCGACCCTGTGACGGGTATGCACGGAGCTTTCGGTTCCGCTCTGCCAATCCGCTATTTCGTGCCGCAGCCATCCATTCGCCCGAGCGATGAATGGAACGACAGTCAAATGGAACCTCTGCGTGACTGCCTGGAAAAGCATCACGAAGAAATTGCCGCTCTGATACTGGAACCGATAGTGCAAGGTGCAGGCGGAATGTGGTTTTATCACCCGCAGTACCTTGTGGAAGCACGTCGCCTCTGCAACGAATATGGTGTTTACCTCATTTTTGACGAAATAGCCACAGGTTTCTGGCGTACCGGAAAATGCTTTGCATGGGAACACGCAGGTGTTGAACCGGACATCATGACTATAGGCAAAGGTCTCACTGCCGGTTACCTCACTTCCAGTGCCGTTCTCACCACAAAAGATGTGGCAGACACCATTTCTCGCGGTGAAGCCGGGGTGCTGATGCACGGACCCACATTTATGGGAAATCCGCTTGCCTGCGCCATTGCCATTGAATCCATAAAGATGCTGAACGAGCAGGACATGGCTGCCGTAATAGCCAATATCTCAATGCAATTAGAAACGCTTCTTGCTCCGGCAAGAGAGTTTGGCAATGTAAAAGACGTACGCGTTTTCGGTGCTATCGGTGTGGTGGAAATGAAAGAAAACGTTTGCGTGGGTGATTTTCAGAAAGAATGTGTTCGCCGCGGCATTTGGGTAAGACCTTTCGGCAAAAACGTCTATGTGATGCCGCCATACGTTATAAGCAACAGTGAATTGCAATTCCTTGTAACTCAGATGCTTGAAATAGTAAAAGGTCTTTAACATGAATTATTCGGAAACTCTGAACATACTGAAAGAAAGCGGCAACTACCGCAAATTTCCGGAGGACAGGCTTGGAAAGGACATCATAGACCTTTCAAGCAACGATTATCTCGGGCTTGGCAGCCTCACCCTTGCGGATTTCATAAAAGATAATCCGCAACTCGCATCGGCACATGTAAGTTCCGTAGCATCACGCTTGCTTGCCGCTTGCCAAAAGCCATACGAGGCTCTGGAGCAGGATTTGGCAGATATTTTTCATCGCCCTACTCTGCTCTTTAACAGCGGTTATCATGCAAATACGGGCGTGGTTTCAGCCTTGGCAGACAGAGACACCGTGATTATTGCAGACAAACTCGTACATGCATCAATCATTGACGGTATTATCCTTTCGCGTGCCAAATTTCAGCGTTTCGCTCACAATGATTTTGACGAACTGGAACGAATGGTGAACGCTGTGCCGGAAACAAAACGAGTTTTGGTAATCGTGGAAAGTCGCTACAGCATGGACGGTGATGCCTCTGATATTGAGCGACTTATATCACTCAAAGAATCTCACGAGAATGTGCTGCTTTACGTTGACGAAGCTCATTCTTTCGGTGCTGAAGGTAAAGGTGGCTGCGGAATCTGTATGCAACATAGTTGCTGCGAAAAAATAGACGTGATTATAGGCACTTTTGGCAAAGCACTTGCCTCTTACGGTGCTTTTGCAGCTGTTTCACCGGTCATTAAAGAATATTTGATAAACAAATCTCGCAGCCTTATTTTCTCCACGGCTATTTCACCGCTTCAAGTGGAATGGAGCCGACTCATGCTGAGGAAAATGGCAGATATGGACAGTGAACGCGAGCACTTAAAAGACTTATCTGCAAGGCTTTACGGAATTCTCTGCAAATATTCACCCATAAAACCTGCAGCCGTGAGCCATATCCAAGCACTTATCGTGGGAGATGCCACTCGTGCTGTAGAAATCTCGTTGAAACTGCGTGAAAACAGTATTGTAGCACTGCCAATCCGCACACCCACAGTACCCGCAGGCACGGAACGAATACGTTTCAGTCTCTCCGCAAGAAACACTTTTGAAGAGCTGGACAAGTTAGACAAAGCATTGGAATGTATCTTAAAAAGTTAGACAACAGCAATATAAACTCCTCACTGATAGTCATTTTCCTTGGGTGGGGTATGGACGAGAAGCCTTTTGCGAACTTGCACAAGGACGGCTACGACACTGCCCTGCTTTGGGGTCAGGCAGACGCAAATACGCCTGAAATGTACAGCAATCTCATCAGCGGCTACAAGCAGGTGGTGGTGATTGCGTGGTCTTACGGTGTTGCTATTGCCAACTCTCTGATTTCCGAACGAGAATCGCTGAGAATCGCCGTCAACGGCACTTACACTCCGGCAAACAATACTACAGGGATTCCGAAACATATTTTTGCCGCCACACTCCGCTCTGTATCAGAGCAAAATATGCGAAAATTTTTCTCTGCCGTGGCAGGAATTTCACCGCTACGCAAGCATTTTATGTCAAATTTGCCTAACCGTGACATAGAAGAGCTCAAAAGCGACTTACAGCAGTTTGGAGAAATGGAAAATGCTGTGCCAAATGCCATGTGGGACAAGGTTTATATCGCTGATAATGATGCCATTATTCCTCCTGCAAATCAGGAAAATGCTTGGCGAGATTTTTATGCAGTGCATACTCAAAGCAGTCATTTGCCTGACTTGCAGAACATTATAGACACTGATATCATTGACAAGAACATTATTGCCAAGCGTTTTGCAGAGAGTTCCGGCGGCTATGAAAGTGAAGCGGAAGTGCAGAAAGGCATTGCACAAACGCTTTACGGCTTTTGGCAAAAATTTCAGAACACCGCTTGCGGTGATTTGCTTGAAATAGGCATAGGAACCGGCTTTCTCACAAGACTTTACGCAAACTGCTCCGATGCTGAAAAATGCACGCTCGTGGACCTTGCTCCGCTGGAAAATATTCGCAAAATAGCGGAAAATTTCGGTCTTAACGGTGCAAAATGCGTGAGCGGTGACGCGGAGCAATTCCTGGCAGAAGCAAAAAGCGGCTCTTTTGACACTATTCTCTCCTCCTCCACCATTCAGTGGTTTGCCTCTCCTCGCAGATTTTTTGCAAACGTGGCTCGCACGCTGAAAAGCGGCGGCACTGCAGCAATTTCCACCTTTGAACCGGGTACTTTTGAGGAAATTTCAAGTATCACGGGCAAGAGTCTGAATTACTACACCACTGAGCAGTTTGAAGCAATGTTGCCGGAAAACCTTGAACTTGTTTTCGCACACAAGGACACCGCCACAATAGCATTTAAGGGCGGTCGCCAACTGCTGAAACATATACAAAACACAGGTGTTAACGCTCTCGGCGGTTCGCCTATGACGTTCGCCGACACTGTGGCTCTCATCAAAAAACTGGACGAAAATCCATGTTTGACATATAAAAACGTCTATTTGATTATTAAGAAAAAATGAGCAATATACTTTTCATCTCCGGAATTGACACAAACGCAGGTAAAACCTACGCTACGGCTTGGCTCGCAAAGAGGTTCATAGCAACCGGGCAAACTGCTATCACACAAAAGTTTATACAAACCGGTAATCAGGATTTCTCCGAGGACATCACTCGCCACCGCAAGCTAATGGGTATATCTCCTCTGCCGGAAGACCTGGACCACACCACTGCACCGATAATTTTCTCCTACCCTGCTTCCGCACAACTCGCTGCGGAACTTGACGGTAAAGAAATAGACCTCACCGTCGTGGATAAAAGTACGGAAATACTCGCTTCTCGCTACGACAACGTGTTGATTGAAGGTGCCGGAGGACTTATGGTGCCAATCACCGATAATTTCCTCACAATAGACTATATTTCAAGTCGCAAACTCCCTGTGGCATTAGTCACAAACTCAAAACTCGGCTCTATAAATCACACCATCCTTTCTCTTGAGGCACTTAAGAGCCGCAATATCACCGTGAAATACGTTTTATACAGCACTCACCTCGACTCAGACGCCACTATCTCCGCCGACACCAAACGCTACGTAAAACAATACCTCGCAAAGCATTTCCCGGAAACCGAATTGCTTTTTGTGCCTAAGATTGAACTAAGTATGTAGCCAAAGAAAACTGCGTAGAGCACCGGGATAACGCCATGATGCAAGCTTAAAGTAATGCATAATTCATAATGCATAATGCATGATTAGTCGATTGTGCAGAATCAGTCCAAGTGAACTTGCGTAGAGCACCGGGATAACGCCAAGATGCAAGCTTAAAGTAATGCATAATTCATAATGCATAATGCATGATTAGTCGGTTGTGCAGAATCAGTCCAAGTGAACTTGCGTAGAGCACCGGGATAACGCCAAGATGCAAGCTTGAAGAGCTTGCGGTACTCGGTTAACCCCGCCTAGCCGCAAAAAAAAATTTTTTTTGCGGCTAGGTGTGGGTAGATAGCACTCACCCCAACCAAAATTGGCTAGGTCGTATATGACCTTGCCAATTTTGCATAACCGCTAAGTCGTATAGACTTTGCTCACCTAAGTTTCATAAAATTCCACACCCTCATCATCACAAATCTGTATCATTTCATCTTCATAACTCATAAACTTATGATGCTCAAGTTGATTCTTGATATATTCAATCACATTATCTTTGCCATCCTTTGACACTGAAAATGCATAGTACTCTCTTCCCCAACCCATAAATGCAGGAGCAACATTATTATGCCTTATCCATAGTGACGTTTCACGCTTTACCTCTCCTACCAGAGTAGATAAAGCGACTGTGGGATGCAAGTCTATGAGCATGTGTATGTGATTTGTGGTACCATTCATGCGGAGCAATTTGCATTTGCGTTTCGCGAGCAATTCGTATATGTGATTATATATGATGCGGCGGCTTTCAAATGGTATTGTATGAAGTCGCTCGTGAGTATTGATGACTATGTGAAACAATGCACAGACTTGGCTCATAAATGATTTTTGTGTGCAAGTTAGCGGTTGTTTTTGAGATGTGCAAATTTTTGGAGTTATTTCTTGTGCAAAGTCTATACGACTTAGCATTTTGCAAAATGAGCAAAATCTATACAATTTAGCTCATTTTGACCTGAGTATCAGTCACTTCCCCACCTAGCCGCTTCGCGGCAAGGTGGGGTTAACCGAGTGCCGCAAGCTCTTCAAGCTTGCATCTTGACGTTATCCCGATTTGCTTGGCAAGTCCACTCCGCAAGATACCGAGTGCCGCAAGCTCTTCAAGCTTGCATCTTGACGTTATCCCGATTTGCTT
>JBJECR010000055.1:0-15937 GCA_051871275.1 Muribaculaceae bacterium
CATGTGACATATAAAGAAAGGATGTACCAAATAACTTAATTTTGATACACCCTCCTGACCTCTATTATATCGTGCTATACGATGAATATTTTTTGAAACTCTGTCGGACGAACCGTCACGGTGGCTTCCGAAGATATTTAGTGTTTGTTTTATTATTTACTTCTTTGACCGTGTTCCGACAAAAAGGTTTAATCGCAACTTCTAAAAAAATGTTAAAATTATAACTTTAGGAGAAGATATGCTATATAAGAAACGTAAACCGCCAGGAAAATAATGCCTTCTATCCTGTCAAATTTGCGTTTTCCAAACGTAAACACCACCGCAAATGTCATGAGTATTGCAAGGGTCATAACTGCGTAGTCCACCAGAGATATAGAGTTTGTTTCAAAGGGTGAGATTAAACCTGTCACACCGAGTATCAGCAGCAAATTGAATATGTTTGAGCCTATGGCATTGCCGAGTGCCAGCTGAGTGTTTTTCTTCACTGCCGCCACTACAGACGTGATAAGTTCCGGCAAGGATGTGCCCACAGCCACGATTGTTATCGCTATCACGGCATCGCTCATTCCCCATGCTTTTGCCACATCTATGGCAGAGGCTAGAAACAGGTTTCCGCCGCAAATAAGGATTGTAAGTGATGTAACGGCAATAAAAACAAGCAGATACGTATTTTTGCCGCTAAGCATGGAGCTGCATTCTTCGCTCTCCGCTCCGGACTGACGATCCTTAATTATCACATACGCCATATATATCGCAAACACCACCAACAAAACTGCCGCATCAAGACGGCTGAGCATATTAGTGCTGCCAAAAAGTGCATTATCGTTCACAAATACCACCACAAGCAGTGTGGCAAGTATGGCAAACGGAATATCTCGCCTATAAGTGGTCCTTTCAATAGAGAATGGAAAGATTGCAGCCGTGAGACCGAGGATAAGCAGAATATTGCAGATATTCGAGCCCACAACATTACCTATTGCTATATCTCCGGCACCCTGAAGCGCTCCGGAAACAGACACAAAAAGTTCCGGCGAAGACGTTCCCATTCCCACAATAGTGAGACCGATAACAAAATTTGATATTTTTGCTTTTTGTGCCAGTGCTACGGAGGATTCTACCAGGAAATTTGCTCCAAGCAGAAGCAGTGCCAAGCCTACAACAAGAAGAAGATATGTCATCTTTTACCCTATATTATAACAGAATGTCTCTGCAAAAAAGTTCTTATATCAAAATGAATTTAAGTCACTATTTCTGCGGTTCTTTCACTTCCAGTCTGTCACCTGCAGAGCGGACAATTTCGCGGAGATATTCCTCATTGTCGTAGCCGGGGAAATTAGGGTAAACAGGCATACCGTCTTTGCTGTAAATAAAGCCGTTTTCATCTTCCTTCTTCACATTGCCGTCAAGGTGCTTTACAAAGAGATAGTCACCGAGTTTTTTATAGTCTTCCGTGGCTTTTGCTGCCCATTTGTCGGCAAGTGCTTGTGCTTTCACTTTAGCTTTAGCTTCATCGTTCATTTCCGGGTCTTGTTCAAGAGCCTTAACTTCCAGAACGATAGCTGTTTCAAGTTCAGACTGCACTTTGCGGATATCCGGAATCATACGGCTATAGCGGCTATATGCCTGGTTTGCAACATAATTGTTTACCCAGAAGTTTGCATCCCAGTCCAAAGTGACGATATCTCCTTTGCCCAGCTGACGCGGAGTGCGTGTAACTTTGCAGAGGATAGGCAGATACACGCAGGTATTTGCATCGTCAGTACCAAACCAGAGAATACCACGCATAGCTTCCGGCACGTCTTTGCGGAGCTGTGCCACGAAAGAGAAGCCAGTCTGCTGAGTTGCTATAGCACGTTCATTTGTGTATTCTTTGCCGTCTATCTTAAACGTCATAGGACGGTAACGGTAAGGTACATTGAAAGCACCGGCACCGGCATCTTTTGTCATATCAAACGGAGTATCCTCAAAATGGTCACGCATCATCCATTTCATATCTTCCGCAGTGAGTTTGCGGTTCGGTTTCACCCAAAGCGGCATTGGTTCGCCCTTACCCTCGTTTATCCATGTGAGGTATTGCTCGGCATTGTCTGTAAACTTATTAAAAAATGCCCAAACTCGTGCATCACAGCCGCGGAGAGCACCGAAATCAGTCACAGCGTAAGCCTTAGAGAAATCAAAATCCGCATCTTTGCCCTTAAAGTAGCCTTTTTTGCGAGCAAAAGAAATCACATCTTTGGAATAGAGCGTTTCGGGGTCATTGAGTGGAAATTTATGTATGCGAGCATGGTTTGCATGACCGGAGATGTATCCGTCCGGAATACGACGTGCCACCCAAACAGCTCCTTTTTCATCTTTTCCTTTGCCAATCATTTCCATAATCCACACCTCATCCGCATCTGCAATAGAGAATGATTCACCGGAAGACGCATAGCCATATTCCTCTACGAGTGAAGTCATTACGCTAATAGCCTCGCGTGCCGTTTTGCATCGCTGGAGAGCAATGTAAATCAGTGAACCATAGTCGATAATACCATTTGGAGCACCGAGTTCTTCAAGTCCGCCCCAAGTGGATTCAGAGATGGCAAGTCCGTACTCATTCATGTTGCCGATAACCTGATATGTATGGCTAACTTCCGGAATAACACCAAGATACGCATTTGTATCCCATTCGCGTACAATTCTCATTGCACCTTCAGGATAGTCAGCAGCCGGATAGTTATACAGCTCGCCGTAAAGCACGTGCGAGTCTGCCGCGTAGGTGATAAAATTACTATTGTCTTCTGTTGCACTGCGAGTTGCAATAAGGCTCGTGCAAGCCGCTGCATCTATCACTGCCAGCATTGCTATTGCCGAGAAAAAAGATTTAAGTTTCATATTATTTTTCTTTTTTAAGTTTCTTCTATTTTTTATTTTAGCTAAAGTAGCTATCTTAGCTATCTTAGCTATCTTAGCTATTTTAGCGTCAATTTTTCATTCTTCTTTTCGCATAAAATTCCGTATAAGAGCAGAATAACTTTCTTTCACTTTTTGTGCCCATATATCAGCCAAATCTTGCAGAATTTCCGCAGCTATTTCTTCATCTTCAAATTCAGGTACTTGCTCCAAGACAACATCCACATCAACGGATATGGAATCTTCCAGAGCAATCTGGAGACCTTTCAAATCTTTTTCCCGTATTTGCCCTACCCTCACTTCTTTTTCCACTTCTTCAAGCAAATAAACAAGTGATTCAGAAGAATTTACATCAAATCCTGCCGGCATTTTCTTCACATTGCGAAAAAGCGGAATAAATGCAGATATTTCAGGATTGCCGGGAGCATAATAGATAAGGCTCTGCATGAGTTCATATCTATCTGCAGAGGCTTCTGCGATAACGGAAAATTTCACATTATCAATCGCACTGTTTCTCAGTGCTTTACGGATATCATAGAGCGAAACATAGCGGCTCGGAGTTCGCCAAGCTGCATCACTCTCTGCCGTCACGCCAAGTATGCCATATGAATTTTCCTCATCGGTATTTTCACTGCAAGCTATCCTGCAATAAGCCTTTGCAAAGTCAAAATTTTCATCTTTGCCTGCAAACATGCCGCTTTTGCGGGCATAGCTTATCACATCCGGTGAGAAAATTGCGTTTCTGAAGTCTTTATGCGGCAAACAGTGAACCAATGGGCAGCCTGCATAAACACTCACCGCATCATCAGGCAAACGAAGTGCCACCCAAACGGCTCCCGGTGCATCTTTTTTACCGGCATATTCCACTATCCACGCCTCTTTCACGTCTGCCAGCATCAAAGTCACATAAACATCCGGCACGGAAATGCTTGAAAGAATATCAGACAGTGCCAAAATTGCTTCACGGCAAGACTTTGTAGAATCCAAAAGGCGACAAGCAATTTCTTCCGCATCATTCTCCGGACTTACGTATTTGCCCGGCATAACACTCTGAAACTCCAGAATGGTAAGTCCATAGACATTAGTATGGTAAAAGCAGTTGCCGGGACTGTCTTTTTCTGTAAAAGCAAGTTCCGTGCAGTCTCCTGTTGTTGCCTTTTTCCCCACCATAACAGCTATTTCCGCACTTTTGGCAGAACCAAAAGCGAAAACACACATCAGAGAGAAAACAAAAAGGCGGAACAATGTCATGAATAAGAATGTTAATAAATTTTCCACAAAGATACGCAAAATGCGTCACAAATCAAATATCTATAGAATATGTAGTATAAACGACCGCCCTACCGCCATAGCTATATTTCTGATTTATCAAGCCATCATTCAGAATTTTGCCACCATCTTCGTTAGACGTTCCAAAATCAAAATAGCGGCAAGTTTCCGGCAGACTGTTTAGAATATTGTCGTACATTGCAGGGAGCACTCTCAGTTTTCTACCATTTTCCGTGGTGGCACAATACTGTGCTTTTGCTACTGTTTCAGACAGATACAAAATTATTCCGGCAACAATTTCACCTTCATAAACGGCAGTGAAAAGACGGATATTATCAGGAAAACGTGATTTCAGAAGAAGCATTTCTTGTAACGAGTGAACAGGTTTGGAATCGTATTTATCGTGAAGTCTTTCACACAAAACGTCCCAAAATCCTGCATAATCATCACTTTCACAGATTTTTACACCACTTTGCAGAGCGGAATTTATTCCTCTGCGTGGACTTCTGTCAAAGGGCAATCGGTGCTGCAGGTCAAGAACAGAGGAGATGAGCGTAGCCTCAATCTTAGCATTGCTGAGGAAAAGGGCATAAAGGTCTTCTTCTGCCGGATAGATATGATAAATATGCGGCATTGCCTTATAGACGAGTTTTTTCACACCTTCCGCCCGGAGAAAATCTTTCATTTTGCTCCACATTTCAAGCATTTCCGGTGCGGAAAGTCCTTTGGCACTTGTCACCCAGCCACCGTATGTGAGTCCTTGATGTGAATAAACCGTTTCCCCTTTTATATTTGCAGGAAGCAAACCGCAAATTTTTTCGTCCTTTAATGCCACAAGGGAAAAGTCCGTAAACCTGTCTGAATGATATTCCATATAGTCACGCAAAAATAGGAAAGACCCGTTTTTCGCACCTTTCACAAATTCGTCCCATTCAGACTTATATTGAGAATTATATTTAATTATTTCCAGCATATAACCATACATCTTTGACAAAAGTAGCCACTTTTATGCAAAATTCAAAATCCTATTCCTAAAAAGTGATGCTAACGGCAATTTTTCGGAATAGCAATGCATCTTTGAGTTAAAAAAAATAGCAAGAAAAGCAAACAAACTCACACGGGATCCACATCGTAGTAAAAGACGGTTCTTTTCACGTCTTTATCTTCGCAAAGTTCCAGATAAGCCTGACGGATAACATTTTTCACTTTTTGCATAGATGCACCCGTTTCCACTTTCAGCATCATTTTTCTGATATACCACAAAGCAACCTTTTCCACGGCAGGTTTTTCCGGATTTGAAATTCTATTGCCAAAAAGTGAACGCAGCTTTTCCGAAACAATGTCTGAAACGTGGTTTAGCACCCTTACGTCCTTATGCTTGAGATATATATTGATAATGCGAGTAAACGGAGGATACAGAAATGCTTTTCTTTCTTCAAGTTCGTGCTTGTAAAAGCCCAAATAGTCGTTATTCTTAAGAAACTGAACAACAGGGTGTTGCGGATGAGTGGTTTGAATCATCACTATACCTTTTGTACCTTCACGTCGCCCGGCACGTCCCGCCACCTGACAAATCATATTAAAAGCACGCTCGGAAGCACGGAAATCCGGGAAATCTATCATATTATCGGCATTAAGCACACCCACAACAGTAACATTGCCGAAATCAAGCCCTTTAGTCACCATTTGTGTGCCCACGAGAATGTCTGCTTTGTGTGCGGAGAAATCAGATATTATCTGCTCGTACGAGTCCTTATTACGAGTAGTATCAAGGTCCATACGCAGGATTTTTCTATCCGGAAATTCTTTTGCCACCTCATCTTCAATTCGTTCCGTTCCATAGCCGTAAATTTCCACCGTAGGCTGCTTGCACACGGGGCAAACAGTTGGGAGTGTTTTCATGGCACCGCAATAGTGGCAAACGAGCATATTTGTGATGCGATGATACGTCATTGTCACATCGCAATAGTCGCATTTCGGTGTCCACTCACACATTTTGCAAACCGGTCGCGGTGCATATCCGCGACGATTCTGGAAAAGTATCACCTGGTTGCCTGCATCAAGTGCTTCTCGTGCCACTTTAAGGGTTTCAAAAGCAAATGGCGATGAATATTCTTTTCTCTGACGGGCACGGACTATATCCACAATTTTCACATCGGGCAAAATTGCTCCGGAATATCTTTCAAAGAGTTCCACAAGTCCGAAATGACCTGTTTCCGCCTTGTATCTTGTTTCAATAGAGGGAGTTGCACTACCGAGCAGTGTTTTGGCACCATGCATTTTTGCAAGCACTATAGCCACATCTCTGCCATTATACCTTGGAGCCGGGTCTGCCTGCTTGTAGCTTGCTTCATGCTCTTCGTCAACAATCACCAGTCCGAGGTTTCCAAAAGGCAGAAACACTGCGGAACGAGCACCTATCACTACACATGGCTCACTACCTTCCAGCAGTTTATTCCACACATCAACTCTCTCATTATCAGTAAACTTTGAGTGATAAATAAGTACTCGCTCACCAAAAACGTCCTGTAAACGACGTGTAAGCTGTGTGGTAAGTGCAATTTCCGGCACAAGGTAAAATGCACGTTTCCCTTGCCGCAAAACATAGTCGATAAGATGAATATATATCTCCGTTTTGCCACTTGCCGTAACTCCATGAAGGAGAGTCACATCGTGGTCAAACCATGATTTATGAATCTTGTCCAGCGCCTCGGATTGTGCATCACTCAGCACAGGCAGGTCTTTTTGCGGAGCACCGTTAAAACTGAATCTGTTGACCTCACGGACGTACGTTTCCACAATTCCTTTCTTCACCATTGCCGCCACCACAGTCGTATCCTCACCGGCACGCTTGAGCAACTGCTCACGTTCCACCTCCTTTGGGACGTCCGTGCAACGGTGCATCTTGGACATTTCCAGCAATGCGAGCAACACACGTTCCTGTTTTTGAGAACGTTGCACGGCTTTGAAAGCATCTTCAACTGCCGCAGTTAGTTTTACATAGTGTACTTTCTTGGGACGGTAACGCTCATTAAGTTTTTCGGAAACAATTACAGCCTCTTTTTCCAAAAGACGCTTTATGAGTGAAGAGATATTCTTGTTTTCAAGTGCCTTTTCAAGTTCCGTTACACTCATTTTGCCATGAGAACGGAGCAGATTTATCACTATCTTTTCATTGTCTTTCAGGCGATTATCCCCTTCTTCCTCGTAATCCTCATTAAACTCCACCACGGTTTCGCTCTGGATTACAAGTCCTGACGGCAAAGCGGCTTTATAAACGTCACCAATTGCACAAAGATAATAGTCTGCAATCCATGTCCACAGTTTCAACTGCGGATGTCGCACCACGGATCTTGAATCCAAAAGCAAAGAAATAGGCTTTACCTCGTATTCGCCCTGAATTTTAAACGGAAAACCAACAACAATAGCCGTGCAATACTTCTTTGAACCGAACGGCACTATCACACGCGACCCCACCACTATCTTTTCTTCCATATCTTCCGGTATGGAATACGTAAACGTGGTGTTCAACGGGAGCGGCAATATTACCTCGGCATAACGGCTCATGTGGCTATTTCGTTTAAGAAAAAGTAATAAAGAAATATTATTGCGGATTTTGAAGCAATGCTTTCACATCTTCCGTTATATCCACCACATCAATACTCTGATACAGAGGAGCTTCTGCCGGAAACACGAAAACAAAACCGTTTTGCTCTCCAACTTGGCGGATAGCGTCTTTTACACGTACTTTAATAGGGTCTATAAGCTGATTTTCCTGGCGTTTGAGGTCTTCTTCCGCAGTAGCGAGGAATTGCTCTGCACGCTTTTGCATATTTTGTATTTCCTGGATTCTACGCTGCTTGATGGATTCCGGAGTATTATTCTTGTTAAGTGTCTGATAATCTTCAAATTTCTTATCAATATCGGCGGACATTTTAGAGTATTCTTCCTGATACCTGTTTGAAGTTTCATTCAGCTGCAAAATCACAAGATTATAGTCTGACAGCGATTCAAGCACTGCCTGAAAATCCACTACTGCAAACTGTGACTGTGCAAAAACGTTTGCAGAAAAAAAGACTGCTAAAATAAAAAATATTTTTCTAAGCATAGAGGCTAAAATTTGGGGTTAATACTTGAATAATAAGAGTTTAGGAACTTATATATTATTTTTTTTGAAAAAGAAAATATACTAAAAATGGTCGCCTTTGGCACGCAAAGATGCCTTGGCGACCAAGTTTATATCTTAATAATTGCTGTTTTTATTCAGCTGCAGGAGCTGCGATTTTAGCTTTTACGAGCGGATTGATATCAATAACATCAGTGCTCATATAAATAGCTGCAGCAACAGGAATAACGAGTGTAAAGCCATTTTCCTGACCTACAGACTGAGCAGCTTTCTGGATTTTGTCGTAGATAGGAGCCATAAGCTGATACTGCTGCTGTTTGAGGTCGTTGTCGTATGTTTGAGCAGTTTGAGTCATTCTTTCATAGAGGGTCTGTACTTCCTGTTCACGGCGTTCAAGGATAGTAGCCGGAGTAGCATTGTCTTTTTTGAGTTGTTCCAACTCGTCGTATTTCTTTTGAACTTCTTCCTGGAGTTTCTGAAGGTCTGTTGAATACTTAGCTTGTGCTTCTTGGAGTGTTTTCTGTGCTTCAGCAGTTTCCGGTGCTTCTTGAACAAGTGATTCAATATCGATTACACCGATTTTTATAGTTTGAGCTGAAATAGAGAGCGGAAGAGCAATAAGGATTGCTGCAAGAAATTTCTTAATCATTTTTTAGGTATAGTTAAGTGGTTGTTAATATTTTTCTTATTTATGAATGCAAAGATAAGTTTTTTATTTTGAATATCCTAATTTTGCGAGAACCTCGTTTGAAACATCAATTCTTGGTGATGCAAAAACTATGTTGGAAGAAGTAGCACGGTCAAAAATAGTCTGATAGCCTTTTTCTTCAGCCACTTGCTTCACTGCAAGATAGATATCGTCTTGGATAGGCTGCATAAGTGTTTGGCGTTTTTGGTAAAGTTCACCTTCAGGGCCGAAGTATTTGTGGCGAAGTTCAGATGCTTCTTTTTCTTTTGCCACTATCTCCTCTTCTTTTTTCTTTTTTTGCTCGTCTGTGAGGAATACTCTTTCAGACTGATAGTTTTTATATAAATTGTCAGCTTCCGTGGAGAGGTTTTCCACTTCTTTCTGCCAACGCTGTGAAAGCTGGTTCAACTGCTCGTTTGCCATTTCGAATGCAGGGACATTTTTCAATATATACTCCATATCAATAAGAGCAAACTTTTGTGCGCTTGCGTATGCGAAAGACATCAGTGCCGTGAGAATTATTAATGAAAAACGTTTCATGACTCGTTAAAATTATAGTTAGTAATTATGTTAATTATGTTAATATGACCTGTTATTGCCAAAAAGGTTTAATTTCTCATTAGAATTCCTGACCGAGGATAAAGTGGAAGTGAGAGCCGCCCTTTGTTCCATAAACTTTGTCGAAACCGTAAGCCCAGTCAATACCCATCATACCCACCATCGGGAGATAAATACGTACACCCACACCGGCACTGCGTTTAAGGTTAAACGGAGCAAATTCTTTCACGTCTGTCCAGGCATTTCCGGCTTCCAAGAATGCAAGACCATAGATAGTGGTTGTTGGCTGGAGCATGAATGGGAAGTGGAGTTCCATACCTAAACGAGAGTATGCGTAACCTTCACTGCCCCAAGGAGTAAACTGACCGTTGTCGTAACCGCGGAGTGCGATGGTTTCCGTTGCATACGTGTAGCTGCCGGACATACCGTCACCACCTACGTAGAATGTTTCAAACGGAGAGTGTAACCACTTGTTGTAACTGCCAAGAAGACCGAAGTCTGCACGCGTCATAAACACGAGTGTCCATTTGCCGTCAGGGTCTGTAAGCGGAGTGTATGTGCGTGATTTGAAGCGGAGTTTCCAGTATTCAATCCAGCGGTAAAGTTGCTTTTTGGATTCCGTAGTGTTCTCCTTGTAAAGCTTTTCCCAGTCTTTGCCCGGTGAGAAGAGCGATGCCGGAGGAGTGAATGAGAAGTTAAGTGAGAAAGAAGAACCGCTACGAGTGTAAAGCGGGTTGTCAATAGAGTTACGTGCAAGTGTGAGACCGAACACAATAGCGTTTGACGTACCATTGTTCATATAGTATAAGTATTCCCAGTTTTTAAGGTAATACCAATTGTATGAAAGTTCTGCCGTGAATGTAAAATAGTCGTCAGGCCAGTTAAGACGCTTACCGAAACCGACTGTTACGCCCGCCATTTGGAGGAATTTGTTCGGGTCGTAAGAATTTTCGTATGAGTTCTGGTAATAGTCATTATAGCCATAGCCGTAATTTCCGTAACCGTAGCCGTAACCGCTGTAAAGATACGGATTGGACCATGTGGAATTGTAGTAAGAAGAGTTCACACCGGTCTGGCGGCTGTAGTAAGCGGAAACTTGGAGGGAGTTAGGACGTTTTCCGCCAAACCACGGATCCAGGAAAGAAACGGAATATGCCTGATAGTAACGGGCATTTGTCTGAGCGGAAATTGTGAATGTCTGACCTTCACCCTGAGGTATAAGTCCCTTGTATGTACTTGGATACAAAAGGTTTTTCACGGAGAAGTTTGTAAATTTGAGTGAAAGTTTTCCGATAATACCTGTCTGTCCCCAACCCATTGAAAATTCCACCTGGTCGTTTGCCTTGGATTCAAGATTGAAGATAATATCCACAGTACCGTTTTCTTCATTCGGCTCAGGGCGAATATCCATGGATTCCGGGTCAAAGTGACCTGTTTGTGCTATTTCACGAGCGGAACGCATAAGGTCGTTTTTGCTGAAAAGTTCACCCGGGCGAACACGGAGTTCACGGCGGATACATTTTTCATAGAGTCGGTCGTTACCGTTTATCACAACCTTGTTTATTCTTGCTTGCGGACCTTCAAACATACGGAGTTCCAGGTCAATAGAGTCGCCAACAACATTTTTCTCGATAGGCACAAGCTGATAGAAAAGATAACCGCGGTCCATATAGAGGTTGGAGATAGCGTCATCATCGTCTGTAGTACGCTTATTGAGGAGTTTTTGGTTGTAAACCTCACCCGGAGTAATTCCGAGGATAGTATTCAACTGATCCGTAGTAAACACGGTGTTACCCACCCAACTGATGTCGCTGATATAGTATTTTCTACCTTCTTCAAGTGTAATATAAACGTCAACGGTTTTGGCATCGTATTGTACTACGCTGTCACTCACGATTTTGGCATCACGGTAACCTTTTTCGTTGTATTTTTCGATAATGCGGTTCAAGTCATCGTGGTACTCTTGTTCCACAAATTTTTTCTGTTTGAAGAGGTTTTTGAGCGGAGCCTTTTCATTTGTCTTTTTCATTGCTCCTTTCACGGCATTGTCGCTGAAAACCACATTGCCGTCGATATAAATCTTGTGAACCTTTACTTTTTCGTGTTTGTCAACCTTGATATCCACAATCATATCGTTTTTTGCAGACAAATCCTCTCTGAGTGAGACTTTTACGTCTGCATTACCGAAACCTTTCTCGGAATAATACTTTTTAATGATAGCTTCCGCACGGTTCACGATGTTTTGCGTAATCTGGTTACCTTTCATGAGCTGGAGACGCTCCTGAATATCCTCTTTTTCGCCTTTTTTCATTCCGTAGTAGTTTATTTCGGAAATGCGAGGGTGCGTGCGGAGTGCTATGGTAATCCATGCTTCGTCACCGTAAATCTTGGACACTTTTATCTGTGCTTGTGCAAAAAGTCCCTGACGGATAAGACGGTGTGAAGCATTGAAGAGGTCTTGCCCCGGGATATCCACTCGCTGACCTACTTTAAGCCCGGAGAAACCTATGATAGTGTTGTCGTCATAGTTTTGTGCACCGGTTACTTCTATGCCGGAGATGGTGTATTTCTTAGGCATAGCGGTGTAAACCACAGGCGGGTCGTATATGGTGTCTATCCTTTCAATAGCCACTGAAGGGATAGCATCGAGGCAAAGCATTAAAAACAAGAGTAATGTAATCTTACTACGCATATTGTATGATGAAAGATTGAGTATTAAATTCATTTTAACTGTTCACTTGTCAATCCGAAACGTCTTTCTCGTGATTGATATTCCACTATTGCTTGGCAGAAATCGTCTTTTGAAAAGTCCGGCCAATATTTGTCTGTTATATATATTTCCGAGTACGCTATCTGCCACAACAAGAAATTGCTTACCCTCTTGTCGCCTCCTGTGCGTATCAGCAAATCCGGGTCCGGCATTCGATCTGTGGTGAGATGAGCACTCACTGTTTCGTCTGTAATGTCCTCTGCTTTAAGCACTCCGGAAGCCACTTCCCGTGATATTTTCTTCACGGCATCCGTGATTTCCCAGCGTGAGGAGTAGCTTAACGCCAAGCACAGCGTAAGTCCGGTATCCGCACTTGTGTCCTCTATGCACTTGTTCAGCCTGTCCAGGGCAAATTTTGGCATACGGGACGTATTGCCAATCATTGTGAGCCTTACGTTGTTTTTTATCAAATCCGGTGTTTCACGTTCTATTGCCGTGACAATCAGGTGCATAAGTGCATCTACCTCCTCTTTGGGGCGATTCCAGTTTTCTGTAGAAAAGGTGTAAAGCGTGAGGTAACCTATATTCAGTTCTGAAGCTATTTCCGTGATAAGGCGAACAGTTGACACGCCCTGCACATGTCCGGCGGAACGCTCCAGATTACGTGCTTTTGCCCATCGTCCGTTACCGTCCATAATCACGGCTACGTGGCGTGGGATTCTGTTCATATCAATTTTTTCCTTTATGCTCTCCATCACTAAAATTTCTTCAGTTAATCTTCCGTTTTTTTAATCTACATAGTGGCAAGTGGAACATCTTTCTCCAAACTCGTATGTCACGGAAAAAGAAATGTTACTGTACCAGTCTGTATTTTTAATAAATGAGCTTTTTATTAAATAGAGGTCTTGGAGCTTGCCATCTACCTTGTCGCCAAAAACTTTGGTCATAGTAAATTCAAGTCCGAGGTTCAGTCTGTGATTAAGTTTATATTTTGCACCTATACCCAGCGGAATGTTTGGTGCAAAACTTGTTTCGCCGTCGCAGCTTGCAAGCGTGACACCAAATCCCATAGTGATATAAGGTGTAAGTTTTTTCAGATTCTTGTATGTTTCTCCTATTCCGTATGGCAAAAAGTTAAATTCGTACCTTGCTCCGAGGTCATACACTCGTGAGGAGAACTCATAGTTTTGTCCTCCGGGAAGAACATTCTCCATATCTGCCGTGTTTCCGCTCAGTGAGGCTGTGTTGAAAATTCCACGGATTGCCATGCGTACATTAGGCAAATATCTGAACGACAAGCCTGCGGAAAAGCCCGGATGCTTGAAGATATTGCTGTTGTTTGCATCGCCAAGATAACCGCTCATACCAATCTGACCGCCAAAGTCAAATTTATACTTGGATTCCTGAGATGATGCCGCAAGTGTCACCAAGAAAAGGGATAATATGAGGAAAATCCGTTTCAAATCCGTATTATTGTATTGGTTTGAACTCAAGGCGATTTATCACACCTCGCCACACTGTGTTGTAAAGCGTGTAATTATTGTTCACACCGCCAAACATATATATATAAGGTGTGTTCCATTCCGTGATTTCCGTAGAAGCTCGGGAGATTGGTGCGGAAACGGTGTACCACGGAGGCAGTATTCCGGCATCTTTTTCAACCCATTCGCTCGCAGTGCGAGATGCATCCGTAAGTGTTTTTTCGCACATAAACACCTGGCTGCCAAACATTGGCGGAACTATAGCCGGTAGCTGCATCAGTCCGAATGCTTTTCTCCAGTTAAAGCCAAGGTCGGAGGAAATATAAGTGGTGGTATTCATTGTGCCATCGCCCATTCTGCCGCCAAATGCAAGGAGAACTTCCTCACGCGTTACGCTCCAGTTTGCCGTATCTGTTACGCATATATAATATGGCACAAGGCACATCCCCTCTGCTGCACACAGTCTGCGGTCTGAAGTGATATCACCCCACTTCATTCCGTCGTAAGCCCAAGTGCTGCTTACAGGTTTCATGTTTGCATCAAGTCCGCCTGCCATAATCACCTGAGTTTGCGGGCTCCACTTTGTGGAATATTCAAAAAGCTGGCTTGAGCCTTTAATCGGGAATCCTTCCGGTGCGTCATGCGTAATTCCATACGGATAATTGGTGTATTTATACGTATTTCCTTCCTTTATCACACCAAGGAGCATTTCTTCATAGCCGCCGATTATTCCAAACCAGTTTTGTCCTTCAATCTGCCGCCAAGTGTCACACTCGTCTGTGCTTTCGTAGAGATTTCCGGCAGCATCAAGGATGTAAAGACCGGTGTCATTTCCGCTGAAAGACTCAATATCCGGGGTAAAACCGAATGAAACGTATTTCATATTCCATTCTTCGGCTTCCGGGTGAGTTGACTGTGCGATGCAGTACTGTTCACCATTAGATGTGAGGCAATAAAATTTGTCAGCGGCTTTCACCGTTTTCTGCTCAGACGAAACATTAAAGATAGAAGGCAAATTGCGGCTTGCAATTCGTGTCCAACTCAGAGAGTCCGGCTTCATCTTGTGAACATTCACCTTGATAGTGTAGTTCATGGTTGTAGTCTTGTCTGCGGAAACAATTTTGAGTTTTACGGGTGCATTGGAAAAGTCTATACTGTCTGTTGTAGTTTCCAAGTAGTTCACCACAGAGTCACGTCCTGCGGAAGTGCGAAACGTGATTTCCGCCGTAGAAGCATTGTTTGCAGTGATATTTACAAGGAGACGGTTTATTCTTGTGCCGAGCGGCAGTGAATCCGCATTGTAAATCTGTCCCTCCATCAAGTTTATACTAAACTTTACGGAGTCCAAGCCAACAAGAATTTTATCATTTTCCTGAAGCGAAAATGCCGTAACTTCCGCACTGGAGAATAAATCCACTCTTTGGTCGTCCGGCGTGTCGGAATTACACGAAGTCATTGCCGACAGCATATATACTGTAAAAACGGTATAAATCAGTTTTCTTAACATATTTCTCTTTTTAATACTAAAGTGCAAAATTACTACTTTTTTGCCAATAATTACACAAATAATTGCTTTATTGCCACAAAAAGTCACGCAAATTTATAAACTTACTTTGATTTGCACCAAGTCTTTGCAGATTATTTATGATAAAAGCCCCTATATTTAGGACTTTTTAACGGCAATAAGCAAATACGCTTTTATATGTTTATCATAGATAAGTATCTCGCCCCATAAAACGAGGAAAGGCGACACCTGTATGGCATCGCCTGCTTATTCGTTTGTTAAATGAATCAGCAAATTATTTTCCTGCGATTGAGTCTGATACTGTAAGGCGTGCACGACCTTTAGCACGGCGACGTGCAAGCACTTTACGACCGTCCGGAGTTGACATTCTTTCACGGAAGCCATGTTTGTTGACTCTCTTTCTGTTTGATGGTTGAAATGTTCTTTTCATTGCCTATAGGTATTTTTTATTATTATTTTCACATTTTTTCGGACTGCAAAGATATAAACTTTTTTCCAACTACGCAAACTTACTGCCATTTTTCCTGATTTATTTTTCACTGTTTGACTCTAAAATATAGTCAAACTTCCTTATTTTCCCAAAAATTGTGCCTTAAACTTCCTTATTTTCCACTTTTTTACCCCTCTGACTTCCGTAACTATTCAGCTATCCGAAAGCATTACATAACTGCTATTGAAAAGCCATCAT
>JBJECR010000056.1:0-15822 GCA_051871275.1 Muribaculaceae bacterium
ATATAAACAAAAATGGGAAATAATGAGGTGGAATTCAAGAATGTTTTGTAAATTTGCAAATTATAAAAGAATATTCACAAATTAAAACCGTTAAATCTGATGAGCGATTTTTTGAATTTTAATTTTTTTAGTAAAGATGAGCCAAAGGAAGCACCTGCAAATCAAGTGATTGTGAACGATGAAATGTCTGACAATCGCGTGGTTTCAGAAAAAAACTCGCTTGAGCCGGATGAAGACTTTTTCAATAGTGCAGATGATTCATGCGAAGTGATTATGTATGATACAGACAGCGTTTGCAATGAAGAAAAAGCAGGCGGTGTTACCGGAAATGATGAAAAAAAAGATAATAACGGTGGAAATGCTAATGCCGACGAAGCTATTCTGACGGATGAAGTGAAGCCTAAAGATGAAGATGACGAAGAAAGCAAACCGGAAGACAATGCAAACTCCGGCGACGGCTGCAAAGGCTCCGCTGCAGAAATAATGAAGATGCTGGACAGCCTGTTTGTGAGAGTGGAGGAGTTCCAAACCACCATTGACAAGCAACAAGATATCATCAAAAGTCAAAAACGCCAACTTGAAAAATACCACGAAAATATTTTCCTGAAAGTGAAGCAGGAATTGCTCCTCGATATTATTGATATCCTGGACGGAATAGAAATGTCTTTTGAAGAATTTGACAGAGATTTCAATAAAGACAACTTCGTGGAAAGAATAGACGGTGTGAGGAAACAAGTGATAGGTGTTCTGGAAAATCACAGTGTGATTCGTGTGCAGGACACAAAAGAAAATCCAAATGTTGTTTCCAAACGTCAGAATGTTATAGACAGAGAAACTTCTTCAGACCCAAGACTTGCGGAAGCGGGATTTGAGTACAAGACGGAGCGTCCGGGATACGCAATGTTAGACACAGACGAAGCCGGAAACCCGAAAAATATCCTCCTTCGCCCGGAAGAAGTGGTGAAAGTGGTGTATCGCCCGCAGTGTGAAGAATAAACATATTTTATTAGAAAACGAATTCTTATCACATATAAAATATCAAAGGAAAAATGGCAGATATTTATGGTATAGACCTCGGTACTACAAACTCTTGTATAGCCCTGATGGGTGAAGATGGTGAACCACATGTTTTGGAAAACTTTGACGGTTACCCAACCACTCCGTCTGTTGTGTATTTCGACGATGGCGGTAATGTGCTTGTGGGCGATGATGCCAAAGCACTTATGGGAGGTGACCCGGAAAATACCGTGGCTTTCATTAAAAGAGAAATTGGTAACCCGAACTATAAGAGAACCATACAAGGCGAAAATATCACTCCGCTGATGATTTCAGCCATTATTCTGAAAAAACTCGTTAAAGATGCAAACGACTTGCGTGAGCAGGACGGATTGGCACCGATTCATAAGGCTATCATCACGGTGCCGGCTTATTTCGGATCTACGGAATGTGCAATCACTCGCCAAGCCGGTGAACTGGCAGGTTTGGAAGTGATAAAACTCCTTCCGGAACCTACTGCAGCCGCTATCAGCTACGGTATGAAAGACCTTGAGGGAAAAACGTTTATGGTTTATGACCTTGGTGGCGGTACTTTCGACGTTTCTATCATGCGAGCAAAAAACGGCCATTTTGAAGAACTCTCAAACGATGGTGACCATCACCTCGGCGGCGTGGACTGGGACGTGGCTCTTGCAAACTATGCTTTCCAGCAGTGCGGCATAGGAATAGACTTTGACGAAATACGCGGCACAAAGGAAGCCGGAAGTATTCTTCTTGCAGCAGAAAGAACAAAGAAACTCCTTTCACAAAACGAATTTTCAAACTTCAGTTTCCGCTATAACAGAACGCCCTACACGGCAAAAATCACTCGTGCCGCTTTCAATGAACTTATGGAGAGCAGTGTTGATAACACTATCATGATGATGAAAAATGCTATCAGACACTCCAAAGTACCATTGACGGCAAACGATATTGAGGAAATCATCCTTGTGGGCGGTTCTTCATTTATGCCAATGATTCGTGAGGCTATCAAGGCTGCATTCCCAAATGCTACCGTTCGTCTGGACAGAATGAAACCGAACCTTGCTGTGGCGGAAGGAGCGGCAATAGCAGCCACTCTGAAAGACGATGCACCAACACCATTGTCTTCTTGCTCTTACGGAGTAGGCTGCGAAGTTAACGGACAGTCTATGTCTTACCACCTTATCACACGCGGAGATAAATACGGAACCGTAGGAGAAGACCAATTCATCACTCGCGATGATAATTCAACATCCGTTTCCATAAAAGTGCTGGCAGACCGCTCTTACGATGCAGAAGTCAGTGCGATTAAGTGTAAATGTCTTGCCTCCAAGGCATTGACATGGGGCTTCCCCGTACCTAAAGGAACAAGAATAGATGTGAAATTTAATCTTACGGAAGATGGTATTCTCAAAGTGACGGGAGTATGTTCCGGAGAGACGATAAATTTCGAACTTGATGTGGAAGGAGCATCTGAAGATGAAGTGGAAGATGCAAGACGAGACATCAACTCAAGACGAATAGGCTAAAATTAAACGATTAATCTGCAATTAAAACATAAAGAGAAAGAACAAATTATGGCTGTAGAAAATTCCCATAGAGAAATAGGCGGAACAACATCATCCGGCGGTGATGAGAAGAAAAATGCGTGTATGACATTAGCCAACAAGTGGGTTTTGGCTTCCAAGGTGATAGAAAAAGACATCAACCTCCTTGAAAACACGGATAAAGAGGCTTACTACTTTATCCGTAACGTGTTCAAAAATGCACAAATGCCGGAAAAAGACCTCCTTATGGAGAAAAACGGTATTATCCGTGAAATTTCAAACTCCAGCACAAACTATCCGCAGGCTTTTTCTACGGCACTGAAAAATTTCTCCACTTCCACAAACAAACTTATTAAGGACTATGCCCTCTTTAAAACTTGCGTAGAGGAAATTGAAGCATCAGGTGCTAAAGACCTTGTTACAGACAACGGTGTGGGCAGAATAAACTATCCAGACGGCTCTTACTACGAAGGAGAAACAAAAGACGGTGAGCCAAACGGGTTCGGTCGCTGGGTGTTCAAGGATGGCACTATCTGGGGCGGCGAATTTAAGGATGGTGTTCGTTACGGTCAGGGTAATATCAAGTGGTCTGACGGTGACTGGTACAAAGGCGGCTGGAACGAAAACGGTGCAGACGGCTATGGTACGTGGTATTTTGCAAAATATAAACGTACAGACAAGGGAAATTACAAAGACGGCTATCGTTCAGGCTCCGGACGTTTGGATTGGGAAAACGGAGGCTGGTATGAAGGCGGCTGGAACGAAAAAGGACCTCATGGAAAAGGTGCTTGGAAATATTCAAACGGCGTGTTAAACGAAGGAGACTTCGTTGATGGACAGAGAAAAGGTTACGGAGTAGTGACTTTTACAAACGGTGATAAGTTTGATGGTTCTTGGTCTGAAGACAGCGAAGGACGCCTTTGTGGAACAGGTACATATATCTATAAAGACGGACGCAGAGATGAAGGATCTTACGTCAATGGTCAGTGGCAAGATAAGCCTGTCCAACAAAGCACTCCGAATGTAGGTAGTTTTGTGGATTATGCCCAATATAATAACAATAATAACAGTAGTAACAATGATTATGCCGAAGATGACGACAACTACTGGAGCGGAGAATATCTGACAGATGTACCACAGCTGTCCGGATTGACATATTTCCGCAATATTTTGGCACTCATTTTGGGTGCTGCAGCGAGCATTTATTCCATAGTTTATTTGCAGACAAACGTGGGTGAATGGTACATGATGCTTGGAGCCATGTTTGTAGCGGCAATCTCCGGTTTCCTTTATGCAGGAGATGGCGATGAGAATAACTCCGGTTGGAATCCTGCATGTATATTCGGTTATACATTGGGCTTAAATTCAATTTTGTATTTCTATGGTTCTACTGCAGGCGATGACCCCTGGTATTATTTCATTTGGGCGTGCTTATGGCTTGGTGTAGCAATAAATTATTGTTTGTTAGGACGTGGTGAACTGGATTTAGATTAAAACACATTAATTATATATAATGATTACACAGGAACAGTTAAAACAGACCTTTGAACGCAAGCTCGCGTTGAGGAGGTATCTTTGACATCGATAATAAGGTAATACAACTGGAGGAAGAAGAACTCCGCACGCATGTGCCTGATTTCTGGGAGCACCAGAAGGAGGCACAGGCTCAAATGAAAAAAATCAAGGATATCCAAGGTTGGATTGACGGATACAAAAGCGTGGAGGCGGCTGTTGATGAGCTTCAAAACGGATGGGACTTTATCAAAGAAGGACTGATTGAAGAAGCTGAACTTGATGCCCTCTATGCCGATGCTATCACTAAAATCGAGGACTTGGAACTCAAAAATATGCTCCGCCGCGAGGAAGACAAACTCGGAGTGGTGCTTAAAATAAATTCCGGCGCAGGTGGTACTGAAAGTCAAGACTGGGCTTCCATGCTAATGCGTATGTATCTCCGCTGGTGCGAAAAGCATGGCTACAAAACGTCTATCGCAAACATTCTTGACGGTGATGAAGCAGGTATAAAGTCTTGCACCATAAACGTGGAAGGCGACTATGCTTACGGCTATCTGAAAAGTGAAAACGGTGTGCACCGCCTTGTACGCGTGTCGCCATACAATGCTCAGGGAAAGCGTATGACGTCTTTTGCGTCCGTCTTTGTCACTCCACTTGTTGACGATACTATCGAGGTGAAAGTGGAGCCGGCTCTTATTTCTTGGGATACTTTCCGAAGCGGTGGTGCCGGTGGGCAGAATGTGAACAAGGTGGAATCCGGCGTACGTCTCCGCTACCAGTTCACGGATCCTTACACAGGTGAAAAAGAGGAAATCCTCATTGAAAATACGGAAACTCGCGACCAACCTAAAAATAAGGAAAATGCTCTCCGCCAACTCCGTTCCATTCTCTATGACAAGGAACTCAAACACCGTATGGAAGAACAGGCAAAGGTGGAAGCCGGAAAAATGAAAATCGAGTGGGGCTCTCAAATCCGCTCATACGTCTTTGATGACCGTCGTGTGAAGGACCACCGTACAAACTATCAGACTGCAAATGTGAATGGCGTGATGGACGGTGATATAGATGAGTTTATCAAGGCTTATCTTATGGAATTTGCAGGAGTGGAAAAGGAATAATTCTATGAAACAGGCTCTTACTATTATTAAAGTGGGAGGCAAAATAGTGGAGGAACAAGATTCACTAATTCGCCTTCTTGATGTTATTTCCGGTATCCCGGGACTTAAACTGCTCGTTCACGGCGGCGGTCGCTCCGCTACTGCTATGGCAGCCAAACTGGGTATTGAAACCGTGATGATTGAGGGCAGACGTGTCACCACAGATGAAATGCTCGGCGTGGTGACTATGGTCTATGCCGGAAAAGTAAACAAAAACATTGTGGCAAACCTCCAGGCTCGCGGCATCAATGCCCTGGGACTTACCGGTGCTGATATGAACGTAATTCGCGGACATAAACGCGAGGTGAAAACGGTGGATTACGGTTGGGTAGGAGATGTGGATAGCGTTGATGGAGAACGACTTGCCTCTCTCATCTCTGCCGGAATAATGCCTGTGATGGCACCGCTCATTCACGATGGCAAAGGCAATATGCTGAACACGAATGCCGACACTATAGCAGGTGAAACTGCGAAAGCCCTTGCTCGCTTTTTTGACGTAACACTCGTATTTTGCTTTGAAAAGCCGGGTGTGCTGAGAAGCGAAGACGATGACAACTCCGTGATTTCCGTAATCACTCCAAGTGTTTATGAAACACTTGTGGCAGACGGAATTGTGAGTGGAGGAATGTTGCCAAAACTCAAAAATGCCTTTGAAGCGCTGCAAGCAGGTGTGAAAGAGGTGATTATCACCAAAGCGGATTCTGTGGAAAACCTGGAAAAAGGTTCACATTTGCATCTTTAATACCCTTTCAGGCGTATGGCGGAGCATAACGAGACCGGACGGTGGGGTGAACGAGTGGCATGTGACTTTCTTGTGGAAAAAGGCTATGCCATAAAGGAAACAAACTGGAGGATGCCGCCATACGAGATTGATATCGTGGCTATAAAAGGCAATAGAATAGTATTTGTGGAGGTAAAAACACGCAGCGATGATTTTTTAGACCCCATTGCTGCCGTTGATAAACGCAAAATGGCTAATATGACTCGTGCCGCAAATGCCTTCGTGAATCACTACGACATTCCCCACGAAGTCCAATTTGACATTATCACCATCACCGGCGACAAAGACAATTACAAGATAGAACACTTCCCGGATGCCTTTTATCCTCCATTAAGGAGCTATAGATAAAGATTATAGTGGCTATCTTAGCTACAATAGCTATCTTAGCTAACTTAGCTATCTTAGCTATTTTAGCTATTTTAGCTATTTTAGCCAAATTAGCTATTTTAGCTAAATCAGCGATCTCCCCAAAAGAAAAGCGACCCTGAGGAAACCTCAGAGCCGCTTTACTATTATGAGATCAAAATTATTTCAGAAGATTTGTAGCTTCAGGGAACTCAATGCTCTTAATTGGTGCCGGTTTGACATCAGCAGGGAAAGCATCCGTGTATTCTTCTGCGGTAGCAAGCCCTGCTTTAACCACTGCATCACGACCGTTTACAAAAACAATTTCTTCTGCACCAAGACGGCTGAGAAGAATGTAAGTAGCTGTAGTAGGCTCATTTATAGTATAAACCTTAGCATTTTTGAGACTGTTAAGGCGAGATTTGAGGAATGCGTTGGATTCAGCAGTACCCTCTGCGTTAGCTCTACCTTGGCTGCGGAAAGCGCCATTAAGGATAATCACAGCACCTGAAGCCTCACCGCCTTGCTTAACGTTTGTTTTGGCAGCTTCAACAGCCATATCCATCCACACCATATCATCCGGTGCAATTTTATCCACCTTTGTAATAGACACTTGTGCCATAGCAGGCATTGCCAGTGAAATGCACATAAGTGCAAACAAAGCTTTAAAAATACGTTTCATAGTTATTAATTATTATTAAGTTTATTGTTTTTTAATATTCCACTTTGTCTTCTTTGTTTTCCCACATTTGGAAAGCCTTGATAGTGTAAGGGTTCGGCATGTGTATGCACGGCAATGCACGGTCTGCTTTAGGCTTGTCCAGTTCCTGATAGATAAACTGGTCGCTGAAATTGATGTGGTCTGCATCTGCCTGAGTATTACCGTAGTAAATTCTGGAGATTCCCGCCCAGTAAAGTGCGCTGAGACACATTGGGCATGGTTCGCAAGAGCTGTAGATTGTGCAACCGGCAAGGTTAAAAGTGTTATTTTCCTTGCAAGCCTTGCGGATAGCATTAACTTCTGCGTGAGCCGTAGGGTCGTTTGTCAGAGTAACGGAGTTTGCACCCGTTGCCACAATTTCACCGTTTTTCACTATCACGGCGCCAAAAGGACCGCCGCCACGGAGAACGTTTTCCTCCGCGAGTTCTGCCGCCATTTTCATAAAATGGAGGTCTTGTTCCGTAAATTTTATTTCTTGAAAACTCATTCTGGATTGTTTAGGGTTAATATTTGATTTCCATGTTCCTTAGTCTTGATAGACTTGGGAAGGAAGATATGTTCGATTATACCTTGTTCATTTATTAAGAATGTAGTGCGGAAAGTACCCATGTATTTTCTGCCATACATACTTTTTTCTCCCCATACGCCCATTGCTTCCACCAGTTCGTGAGAAGTGTCTGCTATAAGGCTGAAAGGAAGACTGTTTTTAGCAATAAATTTCTTGTGAGACTCTGCACTATCCACGCTCACTCCCACAACTTCGTAACCTTGGCGGCGAAGTTCCGCATAGTTGTCACGAAGGCTGCATGCCTCAGCCGTACAGCCGGAGGTGCTATCCTTAGGATAAAAATACAGCACAAGTTTCTTGCCGGCAAAATCACTCAGCTTGAGCTCGTTTCCGGCTTGGTCGTAACCTAATATTTCAGGTGCTTTATCGCCTATGTTCATAGCTTATAATTAGTTAGAGTCTATTTGCAGTTTGCTTATAATTTGACAAAGTTAAGCAATTTTGGTTTAACTACCTATCAATTTTGAATATTTTTTTATTTCCGTCTTTCAGATTACCGCTCAAACGCCCAAATTTCGCCACTTATTCATCAAATTCACCATATCTTCCGGAATCTCGGACTCAAAGAAGAGTTCTTTGCCTGTCACGGGATGCACAAAGCCGAGTGTACGAGCATGGAGTGCCTGACGAGGACAAATATCAAAGCAATTCTTCACAAATTGCTGATACTTTGAGGATGTGGTGCCTCGCAGAATTTTGTCGCCGCCGTAGCGTGCATCATTAAAGAGCGGATGACCTAAATGCTTCATGTGTACGCGTATCTGGTGCGTTCTGCCCGTTTCAAGGACGCACTTCACAGCGGAAACATAGCCAAAAGATTCTATCACCTCATAGTGCGTCACGGCATGTTTGCCCTGATCGCCACCCGTTGGGAAAACGTCCATCTGCATTCTGTCTCGCAGTGAACGACCGATATTGCTCTCTATGCGACCTTTTTCCGGATTAGGCACACCCCACACCACAGCCACGTATTCGCGGCGAGTGGTTTTGTTAAAAAACTGCTTGCCCAGGTGCGTTTTGGCATCCGGAGTTTTAGCAATGACGAGCAGTCCTGACGTATCTTTGTCTATACGGTGCACAAGTCCCAAACGAGGGTCACTCACGTCATACTCCGGATTGTTTCGGAAATAGTACGCAAGTGCATTCACAAGTGTGCCGTGATAGTTTCCATGCCCCGGGTGCACCACCAGTCCTGCCGGCTTGTTCACCACCAGCACGGCATCGTCTTCATACACAATATTCAGCGGAATATCTTCCTGAATGATTTCGCACTCGTAGCGTGGTCGGTCCATGACTATGGAAATCACGTCAAGGGGCTTCACACGGTAGTTGCTTTTCACAGGCTTGCCATTCGCAAGAATACACCCTGCATCCGCCGCCTGCTGTATGCGATTTCTTGACGATCCTTGCAAATGAGTCACGAGGTACTTATCCACACGCAATAGCGTCTGCCCTTTATCCACAACAAAGCGGAAATGCTCATAGAGTTCTCCGCCGTCGCGGGATTCAAGTCCTTTCAGGTCGTCAGACAGTTCTTCCTCAATATCGTCAAAAATGTCCATTATTCAATAATGTATTCTTCGGAAAGTTCGCCTTCGTCATATTCTGCTATAGTATCAGCAGGTGCTTCATACCCTTTTCCCACTTCAAGCGTGATGTAAGCGGAAACGGGGATTCGTGTACCTTCGCGGAGCGGCACACCGTTAAATTTGGCGCCAAGCACCAAGTCGCGGTACTCGGATTCCACCTCAACAACCTCCACATTCTTAATACCCAGTCCTTCAAAGGCGGCACGAGCCTGACGTGAAGACACATTCAGGTAGTGAGGCACAGTCACCATTTTGGGAGTAAAAGCTACTATGGTAAGATACACTGTTCTTCCCGGTTTCACTTTGGCATTAGGGTGCGGTGTTTGCTCCACCACCATTCCGGCAGGGCGAGTAGTATCGTAGATAGAGTCTGCGAGTTCCACATCAAGTCCTTCGCTGCGAAGTTTGCTTGCCGCATCTTCATACATCAGCTGCGTGACTGTAGGCACAGTGCTTTCCTCACCATGGTGAGTCCAATAGTCCAGAAAAATCAGTGCAGAGAGCAGCACTAACCACCCTGCTATAAAAATATAAATCAGTGTTGCTATTATAGGGTGATTTTTGAGATATGCTATAACTTTTTTCACTTTTCAATACGTATTTATATGAACAACTGCAAAGGTAATCAAAATTTGCTAAAGTATTGCCCTATTTTGCCATTTTCAAAATTGCAGACTGCACTATTTTGCACTTTTTGCATTCTCAGACTGCACTATTTTGCATTTTTTGCATTTCCAAAACGCCTTATTTTACACTTTTTCGCCTCGCAGACTGCACTATTTTGCACTTTTTGCAGAATTAAAGCAAAAAAATGGCGAAGTCGTTTCTGACCTCGCCATTTTTTTAGTATTTAGGCTTTAAAATTAGTCAATAATTTCAAATCCGGTGTATTTGCGGAGACATTCCGGAACAACGATTCCTTCCGGAGTCTGGTTGTTTTCCAGGAGTGCCGCCATAATACGCGGAAGAGCAAGAGCACTACCGTTAAGAGTGTGGCACAGATGAGTTTTCTTGTCATCACCACGATAACGGCATTTAAGGCGGTTTGCCTGGTATGTTTCAAAGTTTGATACGGAAGAAACTTCAAGCCAGCGTTTTTGTGCTCCTGAGAACACTTCAAAGTCAAACGTAATGGCAGAAGTGAAACTCATGTCACCACCGCAAAGACGGAGAATGTGCCATGGCAAGCCGAGTTTTTCAAGCAAGCCTTGAACATGGTTCTTCATTTCCTCAAGAGCAGCGTAAGAATTTTCCGGTTTTTCAATGCGGACAATTTCCACCTTGTCAAACTGGTGCAGACGGTTAAGTCCGCGCACATCTTTGCCATAGCTACCTGCTTCACGACGGAAACATGCGGAATAAGCACAGTTTTTAATAGGAAGTTGGTCCTGAGTGAGAATCACGTCACGATAGATATTTGTTACAGGCACTTCCGCTGTCGGGATAAGGTAAAGACCGTCTGCATTTGCAAAATACATTTGTCCTTCTTTGTCCGGAAGTTGTCCTGTTCCGTAACCGGAAGCCTCATTCACCACGTATGGCGGCTGAATTTCAAGGTAGCCTGCATTTCCGGCTTCGTCAAGAAAGAATTGGATAAGAGCACGCTGGAGTCTTGCACCTTTGCCTTTATAAACAGGGAAACCTGTACCTGTGATTTTCACACCGAGGTCAAAATCTATGATATCGTATTTTTTGCAGAGATCCCAGTGAGGGAGAGCATCTTCCGGGAGATTCGGCTGCGGACCACCTGTTTTTTCCACTACGTTATCCTCTGCAGTTTTGCCTTCCGGCACCATAGCACATGGGATATTAGGCACGGAAAGGAGGATTTCGCGGATTTGAGCTTCAGCATCGGCAAGATTGTCGGCAAAGCCCTTTTGCTCAGCTTTAAGCTCGGCTACACGAGCCTTAGCCTGCTCAGCCTCTTCTTTTTTACCTTGTTTCATCAGGGCACCGATTTGAGCGGCAGCCTTATTGAGTTCAGCGGCGATGTTATCGTTGTTGAGCTGCATTTGACGGCGTTTATCGTCAAGTTCAAGAATAGCCTTGATTGGTTCTTCGCCTTCAAAACCTTTGACAGCGAGTCGGCGGATAATCAACTCGGGGTCTTCTTTGATTTGTTGCAGTGTAAGCATTTTATTGATTATTAAAGAATTATCTATATATATCAAACTCCGCAAAAACGAGTGGCAGACATTGCTGTCCGCTTTGACGCACTTTTTTGGCGGAAAAAGGATGTTTTTATGAAAGAAGTTCTTTTACCTTAGCGGAAATAGCACGTCCGTCGGCTCTGCCTGCGAGAGCCTTAGAAGCCACGCCCATCACCTTACCCATTTCCTTAGCGGAAGTGGCGCCAACCTGCTCGATGATTTTCTTCAGTTCTGCAGTAAGTTCCTCTTCTGTAAGTTGTTTAGGAAGATATTCCTCAATTACGGCAGCTTCTGCAAGTTCACTTTCTGCAAGTTCGTTGCGATTATTCTGCTGATAGATGAGAGCACTTTCTTTGCGTTGTTTCACCATTTTCACAAGGATTTTCATCGCAGCATCATCGCTGAGTTCACCATGAGCACCTTCAGCGGTTTTAGCCTCGATAAATTCCTTCTTCACACCGCGTAGAGCCTCAAGGCGAACACGGTCTCTTGCCTTCATAGCCGCCATAATATCGGCGGAAATTTTGTCAAATAGGTTCATTGTCATTCTAATTTTTTGCAAAATTAGTGAAAATGAAAAAAACAGCAAAATAATTAAAAAATAAAGTAACTAATTTATGAATTATTTAAGCCTGTTTCATAACAAATGTCCGCCTCTGTTTTAAAATTTGTTATGAAACAGGCTTTAATGAATTATCCTTTATTTTGCTGCAATCACCTCAATTTCCACAAGCACTTGCTTTGGAAGTTCTTTCACAGCAACTGCAGAGCGTGCAGGGAAAGGTGCAGTGAAGTTTTCTGCATAAACTGCATTCATGGCAGCGAAATCACCCATATCAGCAAGGAAAACAGTGGTTTTCACCACGTTATCTACGCTCAGACCTGCTTCTGCAAGAATAGCCTTGATGTTTGAGATAGACTGTGCTGTTTGAGCAGTGATTCCTTCCGGAATATTTCCAGTTTCCGGGTTTACGGGAATCTGACCTGAAATGAAAATGAATGCACCTGCATCAATTGCTTGGCTGTAAGGACCTATTGCACCCGGTGCCTTTGTTGTAGCTATTGCCTTTTTCATGATTATGTATAAAAATTTAGACGTTAATATTGTATTAATTTATTTTAAGTTCTGCTATCAGAGAGTCTTCTTTCAAGTTTTGAACATCTTTAATCTTATCCACGGCTGCAGCAATTTCACCGAAATGTTCATCAAAGTTCGGAATGAAGTCTGATGCACCACGGCTTGACAATTTTGCGAGTAATTCCTTTACTGTCAACTTATTAATTTCCACATCCGGTCTAAAACCGAATTCTTGTTCACGATTATCTACAATTACTTTTGTCACAAATCCTGCTTCCAGCAAGTCCTCCAAAATTCCTGCGGCAAGGCTGATTGGGAAACCATATTCGGAAGCTATCTTATTTGCATCCGGTGCAGTCTCGCGGTTGCGGAATTTATTTATCACCACAGCCATCACAGCCACTTCCGCCTTGCAGCGATAGTCTTGGGAAATGTTTGAGATATGTGAAGAAAACGAGAAGCGGAAAATATTCTGAGAAGCATAGCATATCACAGCTCCGGCAAGTGTGATTATCCACACAAATTGCAGCCATATCATCAGCAACGGCAGAAAGGCGAAGCTACCGTAAATGGCATTGTATTTGGCAACGTTCATCTGCCCTTCCACAAACAGCCACTGCAGAATATTAAACGCCGTTCCTGCCACCACTCCGGCAAGAAACGCATTGCGGAAACGCACCTTGGTGTTTGGCACAAGAATATAAACGCCCGTGAAAAACAGCCAGGTAAGTATCCACCCGGCGAAATCCAGCATAAAGGAGATAATAGGAGAAAATTCCGGGGATATCAGCAGAAACCTCAGTGTGGAGGACATTAAAATGTTAATACCCGTGAAGCTTATCATCAAAATGGGCAAAATAAGGAAAATCGCTGTATAATCCGTTAGTTTACGCCAGAAAGAGCGACCCTGACGCACTCCCCAAATTTTATTAAAAGCATTTTCACCGGAGCTCACCAGTGAAATAAGTGTCCAAATGAGCATTATGACACCTATCCCCACAAAAAGCCCCTCGGAAGCCGTAGAAAGGTATGAATCCACAAGTTTCAGTCCTTTTTCTATAGCCTCACTCTGAGCAGGAAAATAGTAGAATAGCGACGTCTGCATAAGCGAAGCGAAACCAAAGCCTCTACCTATTGCAAAAAGCAGTGCGAGTGCCGGCACTGTAGCGAGGAGAGTACGGAAAGCCATAGCACAAGCCGTGGATTGAATATCCGCATTAAAAAAGGATTTCACGGAGAGATTCACGGTTTTCACCACATTCACCATAAATCCGCTGCGAGTATCGCTCCAAACACCCTCCATACAGTAGTCAACAACACCCTTAGCCCAACTTACCAGCCGTGCAATAAAGGATTTATTTTCTTCGCCGTTCATATCTTTTCCCATTTGTCTGCAAAGTTAATAAAAAATAGACATCTCACAGACAAAATTTTGAATTTTGTAGTTCATTGTAAATAACCCGGTAAACAATTTTTTGACAATACATTCGTATATATCGGTTGTATTTTGTATTTTTGCAATAATAAAAAAATGGAACGAAAACAATCTGTATAAACATACTCATCTTATATCAGCAGTTTATATGCCTAATTTATTTAACGACGGAACATATTTGGACTATAATTTCCCGGAGCCTCAATATTTAGGGGCAAAATATATTCATAGAAGTTGGATTGCTCAGCACATTCCAGAAGAAGCTAATATTGTATTAGATGCTTTTGCCGGCTCACAATCAATAGCTTACATGATGAAACAGCTAGGGAAACAAATAATCACAAATGATTTTATGAGTTTCAACAATCAGATAGGGAAAGCGTTGGTTGAAAATAAAAACTGCAAATTGAATAATGATGATTTAGAGATACTTTTTTCTTCTAATACAAATCCACAAAAATTCAATTTAATGGAGATGTTATTCACAGATTTGTTTTTTATCCGAGAAGAAGCATCTTTTTTGGATTCTTTTAGAAGTAATGTTGAAAGACTTGAGTGTCCATATAAACAATCGTTAGCTTTAGCCTTAATGTGCCGCAGCATGACAAGAAAAGTCACTATGGGTCATTTTGCACATACTCAAGCACTCGTCTATGCCTCAAATCCGGAAAGAGTCAAACGTAATCGTAGCCTTATCAGACCATTAAAAGACATTTTCTTGGAATTACTACCGGAATATAATGCAGCTGTTTTCGACAACAACAAAGAGAATAAAAGTTTTAATGAAAATATACTTGATTTACTGCCAAATCTTAAAGGTGTAGATGTTGTTTATTTTGACCCTCCATACTGCAATAGTCATGCTGATTATCAATCTTTCTATCATCTTTTGGAAACATTTGTTGAGTATTGGAAAGACAAGCAATTTGTAAATGGTATTAAACGTTATGATCCGAAACGATATAGTGGTTTTGACAAGAACAGTGAAGCTATCTCTAATCTCAAATTAATGTTTAATCTTTCACAAAATATTCCATATTGGCTGGTAAGCTACAATGACAGAAGTTTTCCCGATATTGATACCATGGTTTCTATAATTAAACCATATCGAAAAGTGAATGTGGAAAGAAAAATATATATCGCAGGACGTGGAGGTAAAGGAAGTGTTGCCGGTTGTAGTGAAGTTTTATTAGTTTGTACTCCTCAATAAAAATATATTCGTTATGAACAATTTTCAAAAATGGGATAAAGAGTTTAGAAACCAAAATCTGTTTGCTTTCAATAATAATGAAAACGGATTATTATGGCTTAAAACTCGTGCTATATGCAGAAGCAAACAAATTAAGAGTTTTATTGAAATAAACAACATAGCAATTCAGTCAACAAAACTCAATGACCAATTTATTGAATTGTTCGGCATTCTGGAACAATCTCCGGATAGTTTTATTATTGTTGACAAATTTCTCCGCGACAAAAATAATGAATGGTATAATAAAATGGGGATTGATGAAAACAAACTCAAAAGCGGATTAAGACAAATTACAGATTACGAATGGGGTGGAGATCAAGATAATTCATTGGATCAATATCTAATCAGAAGATACGTTAAAGTGATTAGCGACTTTGACGTTTTAAGAAGCAAATCTGATGCCATAGCATCTAATGCTTGGAAATTTGTTCAAACAAGTTGGTACAATAATTGGACTTCTTATCTTATAGAATCAATCTTCAAAAGGCACAGCCGCGTTATGTCTGCTGTTGGTGAGATTAAAAGTGTTGATTTTTTTATTGATAATAATCCTATTGACTTAAAAGTTACATATTTCCCTGAAGCTTATATGAAAAGTAAATTAAAAGAAGTTTTGGGTTATTATGAACTTACTTGGCTTAAACGTAAAGCCAAATCTTTCAATATTCTA